>CAZDYR010000008.1:0-16861 GCA_964509625.1 uncultured Smithella sp.
ATTCATCATAGATAAGTCGCCGGTGCGCTTCAGAGCGGGTATTGATCAATGCTTCCATCGGCGCGTCCTGACCGGGAAAATGAACGTTCAGCATGGCTTCGCGAATGTTGATCAGATTGCGCTTGCGGCAGATTTCCATGGGAATCGGTGATGCAATATAGCGTGAATAATTCTCCAGAGCGGCATACATGACTTTGCGGATATATTTCTGGTGCAGGCCTTCCGTTTCCGAATAAACAGGCACAATGCGTTTGAAATTCAGAAGATTATTTTCGTCCTCTTCTTCCAAAATTTCGTAGTCCGGATGGATCATGGTTTTGCCGGAATAGTTTGGGGTTATATTGCCCGTAAAAATTACCCGGTTTCCTTTTTTAAAGGTCCCCGTAAGATAAGACATCTGCCCTTTAAACCATTTGGCGGTCAAAGTGGCCGTATTGTCGCTGACGGTGACTTCCAATATTCTTCTTTTGCCATAATATCTTAACTCACTCAGAACAACTGTGGCCATGACGGTCTGGATTTTCCCCGTTTCCAGTTTGTTGATTTTACGAATTTCCCGGCGGTCCTCATAGGTGCGGGGAAGAAAATAAAGTAAATCTTCGACAGTGTTTATTTTCTTTGCCGCAAATCTGGCGGCCATTTTCGGTCCTACTCCTTTCAGAAACTGCACCGGCAAGGCCAGTTTTTCCCCTGAAATTCGCAGATCCGTAATTCTTTGTGCAATTTGTTCTTCCTGCTGAGCGATAACAGGTTTTCGGGCGTCAAAATTGTTTGCCGCATTAATCAGTCTTTCGACAATTTGCGCAGCCTCCAGAATTTTTGCTTTCTTGAGCGGAATGTCCTGAGCGTCGTAATCTGAGAAAACGCGCATAATGTTTTCCAGTGGCGGCTCAAAAATGTTCTTTGCGGCCGGCGGGATGACGGAGATCTGCTGGGAAATCAAGCCGCAGAGCGATTTCCCGAGCTCTTTGATGTGCGTTAGATTTCTAAAGTCGTCTTTCGCGGCAAAATGGAGAGGCTGCTCAATCTTCTGCAGGTTTTTTTTAAACGTTTCCAAAGCGCGCCTCCAAAACAGTGCCGGTCAAATTAAAAGAATTTAATGAAATTATTGGATTTTTTTAACAAATATTTTGTGTTTGCGCAAGTCAATGATTGACACCGGCGATGATTTACGTTAAATCAACCCCACTCATAGTTTACTCGAATAAATTTTCTTTTAACGGAGCAATATGGCAACAAAATCAAATAAATCTGAAAAACCCACTCAATCGACATACAAGGACGCCGGCGTCAATATCGATGTCGCCAACGAGTTTGTAGAACGCATTAAACCCCTGATTAAAACAACGGCACGCAAGGAAGTCATCTCCGGCATCGGAGGTTTTGGAGGGCTGTTCCGCTGCGACACGGCTAAGATGAAAAACCCGGTTCTGGTCTCCTCAACCGACGGCGTTGGCACAAAACTCAAAATCGCACAGCTTATGGACAAACACGACACCATCGGCATCGATCTGGTAGCCATGTCCGTCAATGATGTAATTGTCCAGGGGGCGGAACCGTTGTTCTTTCTGGATTACCTGGCAACCGGCAAAATCGAACTGGAAAAGAGCGTTCAGATTGTTGACGGAATTGTTCAGGGGTGCAGACTTGCGGGCTGCACGCTGCTGGGCGGAGAAACAGCGGAAATGCCCGGTTTCTACAAACCCGGCGACTACGACCTGGCCGGCTTTTGCGTGGGTATGGTTGAGCAGGAAAAGCTGATTGACGGTTCCAATATCAGCATCAACGACCGGGTCATCGGTCTGGCCTCAAGCGGCCTGCACAGCAACGGTTTTTCACTGGCCCGGAAGGTGCTTCTGGAAAAAGGCAAGCTTTCCATAAACGATACCGTGACGGGACTTTCAAGAACGATCGGATTGGAACTGCTGGAACCGACCCGGATTTATGTCAAGTCGCTTTTGAATATTTTCAAGAGCTTCAATATCAAGGGACTGGTTCATATCACCGGCGGCGGTTTTTACGACAACATTCCCCGCATCATTCCTGACGTCTGCCGCTGCGTTGTCACAGCCGACAGCTGGGAGATTCCGCAGATTTTTTCCGTGATTCAGGATATCGGACATGTCGATCATAAAGAAATGTTCCGGGTTTTCAATATGGGGATCGGTATGATGATGATCGTCTCGGAAAAAGAAGCTCAGGAAATTCTTGACCGCCTCAAAGTGCTGGGAGAAGTCGCCTATCTGATCGGCGTGATTGAGAAGAAAGAACCGGACCAGGATCCGGTATGCTTCACAAACAATTAACGGCAGATATATGACTGAGCTCTTAAAACTTGGGGTTTTGATTTCCGGCAGCGGCTCAAATCTTCAGTCCATTATCGATCACATTGAAAAAGGAACTCTGCGCGCGCAGATTCAAATGGTCGTCAGCAACAACGCCGGGGCTTTCGGCCTGACCAGAGCTCAAAAACACGGCATCCCCTGCGCCGTGTTGAATCATCGTGATTATTCCAGCCGGGAGGATTTTGACTGTGAATTGATCCGCATTCTGCAGAATGCCGGGGTCGATTTAATTGTTCTTGCCGGATTCATGCGGATTCTCTCGGTGTCTTTTTTGCGGGCCTTTGAAAACAAAATTATCAACATTCACCCTGCCCTGCTCCCCTCTTTTCCGGGCACGCATGTGCAGCAGATGGCAATCGATTACGGCGTTAAATTTTCCGGCTGCACGGTGCACTTCGTTGATGAAGGCGTGGATACCGGTCCCATCATCATTCAGGCGGTCGTCCCGGTATGTCCCGATGATACGGCGGACGCGCTGGCCGCAAGGATATTGAAGGAAGAACATAAAATTTATCCCCAGGCCATCCGTTATTTCGCGGAAGGCCGTATCGTCAAAAACGGCCGTCATGTGGAAATCAAGAACATTAAAAATCCGGATCACGCGGTGATTCACAATCCGCCTCTTGATCGTTAACAGATGTCCCGGCTCATCACATTTGGAGGCAAACATTGGTTCATGTATGATCTGATTGTCATCGGTGATGATCTTTCTTCTCACGTCGCGGCCGCCTGCGCCGGCCTTCACGGGCTGCGCACGCTGCTTATCGCCGAGTCCGGACTGGGCGGGCTGCAGCTTCTGGATGATTTTGTTTTCAATATCGATCCCACACCCATGACCGGCCTCGCGCCAGGGCAACTGGGAGCGTCCGTGCTTGCTGAGCTGGGCATTGCTTCTCCCGAAACACATTCCACTTCAATTAACCCCGCTTTTCAGGTTATCCTGCCCGAGCATCGCGTCGATTTCTGCGATAATGCGGGGGACCTTATCACCGAACTGACCCGTGAATTTCCCAACCTGAAAGACGCCATCAGTGAATATTACAAATCTGCCTCCGCCGCCTCCGACGTTTTTTCCAACTGGATGGCTGAACACCCCCTGATACAGCCTCAGAGTCTATCGGAATACTTATCGTACCTGAAAATATTTCCACAAACGCTTCGATATAAATTCAGTGCCGCCAAATTTGATAAGATTCTATCGCAAAATGCGTCGCTGGAAAAGATATGGGAAGCCCAGCAGGCTCTTTTGTGCTTCAATCATGATGATTTGTTTTCCTTTGCCTCGGCGTTTCAGTATTGCGCTCCCCTGCGCGGTGTTTCTTACTTCCCGCAGGGCAAACAATTCCTGTTTAACGCGCTCATCGATAAGCTGGAAGCCAACAAAGGTCTGTATCTGAGCCACTATCAGATATCCTCCATCAGCACGAATAAAACCATTGAAGTGGAAATCAAAGCGAAGGACGGATCCTTGTCGAAAATGTCCGCTCAAAATCTGATCATCAGCACAAAGGCTCACAGCCTGTCGCTGCTGACGGATGGGAATAAACGACTCAGCATTTCGGATCGTTTTCGTCCGGCGAAAATTGCCGGCTACCCGTTCACTATTTTTCTGGGTGTCGCGGCAAAATGTCTGCCGGAACACATGGCCCGCCATGTCGCCGTCGTCACGGATGTCGCTAAAGATCTTTATGATAATAATTTGATTATCCTGGAAACAGGCCTTCCGGAACAGGATAAAGTTCCGCCTCAAGCCAAAACATCTCTCACAGCGACCGTTTATCTTCAGGATGTGAACGATTACTGGACCATTGATGCTCTCAAACGCGAGGCGGAATCGATGTTGGACAGACTTGAAGAATTTTTACCCTTTCTGAAGGATCACGTCGAGTTGTTTAAGATTGATCGGTCCATCGATATTTCAATGAATTACCGTAAAGTCAATACTCCAAAATACAAAATCCGCAACGCTTTCTTCACCGCATTTGCCGCAAAAAGCGGCAAAACTCGGTTTAATAATGTTGTCCTGACCGGAGCCTCTCTGCTTGCCGACGCAGGATTTGATGCGGAAATCATCTCGGGTAAAAACGCCGTGTTGCAGGTAATAAAGAAAAGGAAATAATTTCATGATAACTGATTTTGCAATCGCGAATCTCGGCGCCTGCCGGATAGATTCCCCTTTGAACATCAGCGGCTTCATATCGGATCACGACCGGATTTTGTTCAATACCCGCCTGGATGATTATTCCAGCAACCTGGATACGGCCGGGAAACCTCTGTCGGTAGAATCGGCTGGCCCCCGGAAAAAGATATTTTTTGATCCGGCAAATACCAAAGCCGCCATCGTCACATGCGGCGGTCTTTGTCCCGGCATCAACGACGTGATCCGTTCAATCACCATGACGCTGTTTTACCGTTACGGCGTTAAAAATATTCTGGGAATAAAATACGGCCTGAGAGGATTGAACCCGGCCTTCGGCCATAAACCCGTGCATCTGACTCCGGACTATGTAAAAGATATCACACATATCGGCGGCAGCATCCTTTCATCTTCACGGGGCCCTCAGGACGCGGCTGTCATGGCGGAGTATCTGGAAAGTCTGAGTGTTAACATTCTCTTTTGCGTGGGTGGAGACGGCACCATGAGGGCCGCGGAAAAACTGACCCAGGCCGTCAGATCCAGAGAGGCCGCGGTTGCCGTCGTCGGCATTCCCAAAACCATCGACAACGATCTCAGTTTAATTGAAAAGTCGTTCGGATTTGACACAGCGATTGAAAAGACGGTAGAAGCCGTTCGCAGCGCTCATGTGGAAGCCAAGGGCGCTCACAACGGCATTGGCCTGGTCAAGATCATGGGGCGTCAGTCCGGCTATATCACGGCAACCGCCGCTCTGGCCCAGGGCGACGCGAATTTCGTTTTGATTCCGGAAGTGCCCTTTAGCCTGGAAGGTGAAGAAGGTTTTCTGAAATCACTGGAGAGAAGAATAAAAGCCAGGGGACACGCGGTCATTCTGGTGGCTGAGGGAGCCGGTCAGGAACTGATGGATCAGGATGCTCTTGAACATAAAACCGATGCGTCCGGAAATATCCGCCTTCATGACGTCGGCCTTTTTTTAAAAAACGCTGTGGAGCAATATTTCAAAAAAATAACTCTGGAAATCAATTTGAAATATATTGAACCCAGTTACCTGATACGTTCTGTTCCCGCAAACGCCTCCGACAGCATTTACTGCAGTTCCCTGGGTCAGTACTCCGTGCATGCGGCCATGGCGGGGAAAACGGGACTACTGGTTGCCCTCAGAAATAATGAATATGTTCACCTGCCCCTGTCAGCCGCGATATCGGGCAGACGAATTGACCCGCAGGGTAATGTCTGGCTGAGGGTGCTGGAAACAACAGGACAACCGACAACGATGAGATTTTAAGGAACAAAGAACAAGGGTAAAAGAGCAAGTTTAAAGCATCATTATTCAATATTTACAAAAAATGCTTGCAAAATAATGTCTTATGGTTTAGAAACCACGGATATTTTTTTGAAGGAGTTTAATCATGTCTCGTGTTTGTGAAGTTTGTGGGAAAAAGCCGGCAATCGGCAATAATGTCAGTCACGCCAACAACAAGACCAAAGTGGTCTGGCGTCCAAATCTCCAAAGTTTACGATGTGTTGATGAAAAAACGGGAGCCGTAAAGAAGGTGAAAGTCTGCACGCGCTGCATCCGTTCCGGTTTTGTCAAAAAAGCCGCTTAATTTGTTGGAAACCAGCCGCAATTTCTGATCGTCACGGCAGTTTGTTGAAAGAAATCTTCATTTTCAATGGAACTCAGGGCATCCTGAAACAAGGTTTGAATCGATTCCGCAAATTTTAAATTATCATTTCTCAGGCCGAATTTATCCGTAAAAAGACGAATTCGGCCTTCGATATTCATAAACCGCTCCATTCTTTCTTTCGTCATATAGGACACGGCATTTTTCAGCACATCCAGGGCGTGACTCCTATCGATGCCGTAGAGCCAGGCAATATCCGCACTGAATTCAACCGCCCGTTTCTCCAGCGTAAAATGAATGGCGTCTTCCAGAAGCTGAATGGATTCATTCTGTTTTATGTATGATACAATGACCAGGTCATAAATCATTTCGATAATCAAATGGGAACGGTAAGCAGCTTCATTGTAAGAAATGCTCTTGCCGATAAGCCTATGCAGTTCAATAATCGATTCGATGAGGTGTCTCCCCTTGAGATACGTGTAACCGGAGGAGTGAGGATCAAAGCCTTCCTGGCACTGAAGGGAGATGTTTCCGTAATGCGCCAGATCGTCGACCAGCAAATGAAACATAATATAGGCTGTTCGTTTGTGACGAGGAGGTGCTTCAATAAATCGGTTAATGGAATGTGTCTGGCTGGCGTTGATATCGGGGTGAATGGTCAGCAGGTCAGGAGCGATATTATAAATGTAAATATCCGGATCGATATTTTTAATATCGGATGCAAGCATGATTTGCTGCAGCAAACAGGTATGGGTCAGCATCAACATGGGAATACCCGATGATTGCCCGAAGGGACTTCCTGCAGATGAAAGCGGTCTTTTAATTCCAACAAAATGCCTTCCACCTCTTTAACGAAATCCGGCATGATGAGGATCTGAATAACCGCCTCCCGGGGATCAATTGTGGAAACAGTAACGAACCCCTCGTATCCTTCAAGAATAAACTGCACAAGCGTAATATCGCCTGTGTTTAATTTAAACCATCTTCTGATCATAAAACCTGTCTCCCAAGTACCATGTATTTTTTTAAAGATCAAGAAACGAAGGCTGTTTGACTCTCATCCATAAACAATGTATGCTTTGTTTTACACAGGGATCACTATATGAGAATACAAAAATTAGTTGCATTATGCTTGATTTTATTTTGTTTTTCGTGCTCAACGGCTTCTCAGTTCAAGAGCATTACATCCGGCAACGTCAAAGAATACCTGAAACAAACCCCCATGGCCTCGGAGCATTCTGACGCAGGCGCCAGCCTCCTGCACTCGTATGCCTATGTCGAATTTTTTAAAGACGGCACCAGCGTTGAAAGGCATCTGGAAAGGTATAAAATATTCAACGAACGCGGACGCAGGCATGTATCCAAAGCCATATCCTATCGAGAGGGATATCAGAAAGCCAGAATCCTTTACGCCAATACGATCAAAGCGGATGGTCAGGTGGTTTCCCTGAAATCAAGCGAGATTCATGACGCAACACAATACGCCGGTTATGATTTCTACACAGACATCAAGTTGAAGCGTTTCACCATGCCTGCTGTTGAGGATAACTGCATTGTGGAATACGCCAGTGAAGTACGTCATGTCAAACCTGTATTCAACCTGGATTTTTTTACGATATTTTTGTGCCGTAATTTTGATCCGATAGAAGAGGATATTCTGGAAGTAGTACTGCCAGCGGGAAATGCATTAAATTATAAAAGTTTTAAGACCAACCTGGCACCGCGGGTCATTATCGAAGGCGATAAAACAAGATACCTGTTTACCAATCTTAAACAGAACGCCATTGTTCCCGAATCGCGCATGCCCTCCCTGATCGACAGAGAAACATTTCCTCAAATCTGGATATGGACGATGAAAGACTGGCGATCCATTTCAACCTGGTACGCAAAACTGATCAGAGAACAGATGAAGGTGGATCAAGAGCTGGAAAGCCACACGATTCAACTGATTGCCGGCAAGAAGACCCGCGAAGAAAAAATCAATGCCATCTTCAAATTCGTTTCCCAGAATATCCGCTACATCGCCGTCCTGTTGGGACCTCATACGCACAAACCCCATGCCGCCAGTGAAGTATTCCAAAAAAGATACGGCGATTGCAAAGACAAGACTGTTCTTCTTCTCACTATGCTGAAAATTGCCGGCATCGAAGCACAGCCCGCTCTTGTGCCGGTTCATCGGGAGTACTTTGATCAGAGTATGCCGTCGCTTGCTGCTTTTAATCATGTCATCGCGGTTGTTCCGGACGGCGACAATAAGCATTTCTGGCTGGATGCGACCAATGAAGTTGCCGCTTACTATTCAGCGCCCTTTCCCCGCCCGACGATTGTTTTTCTGATTAACTCCGACGGATCATACCGTTTTATTGAAACGCCCAGACCCTTAGACCGGATGGATTACACGCAAACCGATGTTACTTACCATATTGATCAGCAAGGCAATGCGGCCGCTGATTTTCAATACGAATATTTCGGCAGGGCTGCGCAAAGTATGCGTTATGTTTACAAGTACCTGTCACCGGAACAGAGAAAAAAATCTTTTGAAAACAAGGGTATTGAGATTCATCATTTGGAGATGGGGAGTTTCAGCGATACGGAAGCCCCTTTTTTCATCCGGCTTAAAGGCAATATAAAAAATCTTGTTCAGGTCATTGATCAAGACATCATGATTCTGTCCAACGTCATCCGCCTGGATTCCTATCGCGATATTACGGCCGCTACGGAAAGGCAATATCCGATCATGCTTCATTCATCGCTTCATTCCCGGGAAACGCTGCGCTACATTTTTCCCGAGGGATTCAGAGTAAAAAAACTTCCCGAATCCTTTTCTTTTGAAAATGCCGGCAATAGTCGACTCGAAAGATTTAGCGTAAACGGATCAACACTGGAAGTTATTTTGCACAATATCCGTCATGAACAGAAAATTATGCCCGACAAAGTGGGTTTGTTTAAAAAAGATGCGCTGACATTACAAGCGCGTGAATCTGCAGTGAAAAATATTATTCTGGAAAGAAAACAATGAATGCTTGACATAGAATCTGTCACTGATATGATAAAAAAGTAATAAAATGAACAAACCCGCCGCAAGCAGCGGCGTATGCAAAGGAAGATATTACAGCGCAGCAAGCTGTGGAAAATTATCACCCGTCCCGCTCATGCGGGCTAAAAGAAGAACACATGACAGAAGAAGGACATCTGCCGGTAACACAATGGAAACTCAAGGATTCCGGCCATAATCATATAGAAGAATCACTGGCAAAAGAATTCGGTATCGACCGGATTATTTCACATTTAATACTGAACCGGCATGTTGCCAGCCTGGAAGACGCCCAGCGATATCTTCACCCCTCTCTGAATGATCTGCACAGCCCGTTTCTGATGCAGGACATGAAAAAAGGCGTCGGCCGGCTCATTAAAGCGATTCACGAAGGCGAAGAGATCGTGATTTACGGAGATTACGATGCGGACGGGATTACCTCTGTCGTTATTCTTTATAAATTTATTAAAGAATTAAGTGCACGCGTCTCTTATTACATTCCGGACAGAGTTCAGGAAGGTTATGGTCTGAAGATACCGGTCATTGACCGGTTTAAAAGCAAGAACGTGAAGCTGATCATTACAGTGGACTGTGGTGTTTCCGACATCGAGCAGATTGCTTACGCAAAGTCCATTGGAATTGACACGATTGTGCTGGATCATCATGAAATAGCCGACGCGCTTCCCGATGCGTTTGCCTGCATCAATCCAAACAGATCAGATTGTGCTTTCCCTTTCAAGCATCTGGCGGGCGTCGGCATTGCCTTTTATTTTCTCATCGCGCTTCGCGGGACCCTTAGAAAAGATGGCTTCTGGAAAGACGGCAAATATCCCAACCTGAAAGAATATCTCGATGTGGTTGCTCTGGGAACGATCGGCGATATCGCACCGCTTGTCCGTGAAAACAGAATATTCGCGAAAATAGGCCTGGAACTGGTTACGGAAGGTAAACGTCCCGGGATCAAAGCCCTCAAAGAAGTCAGCGGCATTGATGGTCAGCTTATCGATTCTTTTAAAGCTTCGTTTTGTCTGATACCCCGCATCAACGCGGCGGGGAGAATCGCTTCCGCCCTCGACGCCGTTGATTTACTGCTGGCGGAAACGATGGAAGAAGCGCGGCCACTCGCTGAAAAACTTGATTTGCACAACCGGCGGCGACAGGCCATGGAAAAAGATATTCTTAATGAAATACTTGACCAGCTGGGAGCAAAACCTGATCTGGAAAACATGAACGCGCTGGTCTTCTCTTCGGAAAAATGGCATCCCGGGGTTGTGGGCATCGTGGCCTCGCGTCTGGTGGATCTTTTCAGCCGTCCGGCTTTTGTCATCAGCCTTAAAAACGGCGTGGGGAAAGGTTCCGGACGCAGCGTGTCCGATTTTAACATTCACAAGGGACTTCAGCAGTGCGCCCCGCTTTTGTTGTCTTATGGCGGACATTATCGGGCGGCCGGAATTTCAATTAAAGAGGATGACATCGACGAATTTGCCTGCATGCTCGATGAAATTATCCGGAATTCGGTTCAATCTTCGGACATGGTTTCTCAAACCCTGATTGATACGGAATGCAGTCTCCAGGACATCAATCTTGATCTGATCCACCAAATGTCATTACTGGCTCCCTTCGGCTGTGAAAATCCTGAACCGATACTTTGCGCCCGCAATATCAAGGCATCCTCCCCCGTCATCGTCGGCAACAATCATCTCAAAATGCGTCTGGCCTCAGAGGGCGCGTCAGCCAACGCCATCTGGTTTGGCATGGGCAAATATCTCAGCGCCATCAACGGGGCAAATCTGGATGTTGTTTTTTCTCCCCAGATTAATTACTGGAACGGTTCATCCGACATTCAGCTTAAGATAAGAGATGCCGCTATTCTTTCATAGAGGATTTGATCATGGACAAAGCGACCAAAGCAGCCTTGTTTAGCGCCCTGCTTTTCCCCGGCTGGGGACAGTTTTATCTCAGAAGAATTAAAAGAGGCCTGGTTTTCATTGTTCCCGTTCTCATCGGTTTTTTTCTGTTAGCCTGGATGATTATTCAGGCTAGTATTAAAATAATTAAAGCGGCACCGTTTAAGAAAGGAACCGTCCAGTTGGGCAATGTCATCCAGGTGACAGCTAACGCTCTGAAGTCAATCGATATCTTTTATTTTCTCCTCATGCTGTTTTTAATTGTTTTTTTGTGGATTTTATCGGTTGTTGACGCTTATCAACTTGGGAAAAAGCTGACGCCTGCGCCTACCACTGACGCTGATCCAGGAGCAACTTCTGTTCAGTCGTGATTGATCCGGCTTCCGTGTATTCGATCGCATCGACTTTAACGGTGCAGATTTCCTTAAACATCTTTTTAAAATTGTCTTCCCATGCCTTTGTTCCAACTTGTAAATTCGCCTTCTCCACGCGAAGAGTAAGCACATCCTGGTGGCCTGTGCGTGTGACCACGGCCTGCAGAGGAAGATTCTCAAATTTCGAGGCAAGAAACTTTAATTGACTGGGGGCAACGAACAGCCCGCGAACTTTTACGGCATCCCCTACCCGGCCTGCAATACCCGCCAGTCGATACGATGTTCTGCCGCATTTGCATTTTTCGGTAATCAGACGGGATAAATCACCCGTGCCGAACCTCAGCAGAAAGAAAATATCATTCAGGCGAGTCACCACAACCTCGCCCAATTCGCCGGGCGCGACATTTTTCCCGGTGACAGGATCGACAATTTCCACAATCGTCTCCTCACAGATGTGCCAGCCGGATTTTTGCGGGCATTCATAGGCTATATCGCCCACTTCCGTCGCCCCGTACATCTGATAGGTGTCCATGCCGTATTCTTTTTCAAAGGCTTGTCTGAGGGCAGGCAATAAAGGCTCGGCGGCAAAGCAGGCTTTCTTCACGCGAAAATCTTTTTTAAAATTATAACCCATTTCTTTGGCTTGGTTGATGATGGACATCAAAAAGCTTGGTGTGCCGACATAGGCAGTTACTTTCAAATCGCGGATCAACTGGACCTGAACCTGCGAAGATGACGTTCCGGACGGAACAACGGTTGCACCGACCTTTCGCAGTCCATTATGAAATGTGAGCCCCGCCGCGACCAGATGATAGGAAAACGCGTTAAGCGCGACATCGCCGGGACCAATGCCTGCTGCGAAAAACGCGCGGGCCCACAGATAATCCGATTCGGAAAGATGGGGCTCATAAACCGGCCCGGGAGACGTAAAAATCCGGTCAATGCCGATGGAAGGATTGGCCAGCCCCGCATAAGGCGGAGTCTTCACTTCCATTTCTACGAGCTTTTCGCGGGAGGTGACTGGCAGATTTTCGAGGTCTTCGCGGGTTTTGACCTTCGCATGAGTTATTTTGGCGGCATCAAGGATTTTTTTCAGGCGCGGCGATTTTTTATAACCGAGCTTGACCATGGCAGCCAGTGCCTGATCCTGCATCACTTTGCGTTCTTTTACCGAAGTTATTTCCCTGCCGTCAAAATATTTTTTCATGCCATGCGCTCCTCTTTTACAGCCAGCGTTTGCGCCGACGATAAGATTTGACGTCTTTATAGGATTTTGTCATACCCGTCGCCGCCATGCCCAAGTAAAATTCCTTGACGTCCGGATTATCGGAAAGCTCTTTGGACGTGCCTTCCATCACGATTTTCCCGTTTTCCATCACGTAGCCGTAATGCGCGACCTGAAGCGCCATGTTCGCGTTTTGTTCCACCAGCACAATGGTTGTGGCGTGCTCTTCGTTGATCTTCTTAATAATCCGGAAAATTTCCTGGACCACCAGCGGCGCCAGTCCCAGCGAGGGTTCATCCAGCATCAGCAACTGCGGATGCGCCATGAGCGCGCGTCCGATGACCAGCATCTGCAATTCTCCACCGCTGCAATAACCCGCCAGCGCCTTCTTTCGTTTCACCAAGGCAGGAAAATAGTCGTAAACCATTTCCAGGTCCTGCTTGTAGGGTTTGCCCGGCCGTGTGGCTGTGCCGACGCGCAGATTTTCTTCAATCGTCAGATATTTGAATGGCTGGCGGCCTTCCAGTACCTGAATGATCCCCTGACGGGTGATAAATTCCGGGGCCTGGTTTTGAATATTAACGCCGTTATAAATGATGTTGCCGTCCGTCACTTCGCCGTTTTCGGGTTTGAGAAGACCGGAGATGGCTTTGAGCGTTGTTGTTTTTCCAGCCCCGTTGCTGCCCAGAAGCGAAACGATGTGTCCTTTCTCAACCGTGAGGGACACGCCTTTGAGAACCTGAATGACGTCGGAATAAACGACGGATATGTTGTTAAGCTGTAAGAGTGTGTCTGCCATATATGATCCCTAATATGAAAACGGCCAGAGCCGGAAACTGGAGCGCACAATGCGCCACAATTCCGCAAGCCCCTTGGGTTCAATCAGAATGAATAAGACAATCGCCAGACCGAAAACAAATTCGCGAAGCGGCGCCATGTTCAGCCCCATGCTGGTGACAAAGCTGACGTTCATTAAGACGCCCGTCGCGAAACGCAGAACTTCATTTAAGACGGTGATGAAGGTCGCGCCGAAAATCGCACCGGGAATGTTGCCCATGCCGCCGATGATCACCATGGCGATAAATTCAACCGACAACCCGAGATTGAACGGCTCCGTCGTGATGCTGACCATGTAATAAGCCCAGATCGCTCCTGCAAAACCTGCGTAGAAGGAACTGATCGCAAAGGACAGCAGTTTGTATTTGAAGATGGGAATGCCCATGCCCTCGGCCGCGCGGTCGTTGTCGCGGATAGCAATAAAAGCCCGCCCGTACTTGCTGCGCATGATATTAACGGCAAACCAGGTCATGCCGATCAGGCAAATAAAAATCAAAAAGAAAAACGCCCGGTCTCCTGAAATATTGAATCCCAGAATCTCCGGCTGCGGCAGGGTAATGCCCATTGTTCCTTTCGTCAGGCTCTCCCATTGAATCAGCACGTATTCGATAATGAACTGACCGGCAAGGGTTGCGATCGTCAGATAAAGGCCCTTGAGGCGTCCGGAGGGAATGCCGAAGATCATGCCGATCAAAGCGGTAATTATGCCGGCGGCCGGGATGCACACATAAAACGGCAGCCCCAGCCGGGTAGCGAGAATCGCTCCGGCATACGCGCCGACGCCGAAAAAGGCCCCGTGCCCCAGGGATATCTGTCCCGTGTAGCCGATCAGGATATTCAGGCCGATGGCGGCAATGGCCATAATACCGATGTTGTTTAAAATATAGAGCAGGTAGGAGCTCAGGAAAAACGGCGCAATGCCCATGAGCAGCAGGAGAAACACGATGAGGCTTACCCGGCCGTACCAGGTTTCAAAAATGGTCAGTTCCTGCGCGTAATCTTCGCGGAAATTGCCGCAGGGATGAAAGGATAATTTTTTCATAAAGGACTCCCTATACCCTTTCTATCTCAACCAGTCCGAACAAACCGTAAGGTTTGATCATCAAAATAAAAACCAGCACGATGTATGGAACAACGTCGCGCAGTGAAGGATCCAAATAACCGCCGGTAAACGTCTCCAGAAGTCCTATAATGATCCCCCCGATAATGGCGCCGCCGATGCTGTCAAGCCCCCCTAAAATAACGACCGGAAATACTTTCAGACCAATGGCGGAAAGATCGTGCACATTGACTCCATTGATGATGCCCAGCACGATCCCGCTCATGCAGGCCACCATCGCGGCGATGGCCCAGGAAAGAGCAAATACTCTGCGTACATGAACGCCAAGGGATAATGCGGCCTTCTGGTTATCCGCAACGGAACGCATGAAAATACCCTGTGAGGACTTCTTAAAAAACAAACCGAACAGCACCAGAAAGATAACACTGATAATTAATGTAGCCGAATAAACCGGAGCGATGTATATTTTACCTATCTGCAGCTCAAGTGATGCGGGTAAAAATTCCGGATAGGTATGTAGATTACCGCCCCAGATCAAAAGAATCAGCCCCTTAAACATGGCGGCGAGCCCCACGGTCAGCATGATAACGAAAATGAGTTTCTCGCCGATGAGCGGCCTCAGGAAAAATTTCTCGATAATGAAACCTAATAGAAAACACCCGACCAGCGTCAGAAGAAACGCCGCGGCCACAGGTATTTTGCCCCATGTCACAAGCGACAGAAAAAAGAAGGCGCCCAGTGCCAGAAGTTCTCCGTGCGCGAAATTAAGAACGCTTGATGCTTTGAAGATCATGACAAAGCCCATTGCGGAAATGCCGTAAAGCAGTCCGATGCAGACGCCGTTGACCAATAATTGCAGAAAAAAATCCATAATTCGTTTCCTTAATCCACGCTGATCACATTGATGCTGGTTTCAATTTCACCGATCCGGCCGTCGCGATATTTGATTTTCCCCGTTACCTCCACATTTTGCCGGCCGCTGTACATCGCTTCAATGATCTTAATGTAAAGTCCGTAAACAAACCGCCTGCGGACTTTTCCAGTGCGGGTCAGCTCTTCATCATCCGCGTCCAGAAGCTTATACAAGAGGACGAACCGCTTGATTTTCATGACGTCGGGAAGCTGTTTGTTGACCTCTCTTATTTCTTTCAGGATCAGATCCTCCACGGCTTTCTGCTGGGAAAGGTCCATGTAAGTCGTGTAGGGAATCATCCTTTCTTCCGCCCAGTTACCGACATTCCCCATATCGATGTTGATCATCGCGGTGATGTAGGGACGCGCTTCACCGAAGGTCACGGCTTCTTTGATATAGGGGCTGAACTTCAGGCGGGTTTCAATAAAATCGGGCGAAAACGCATCGCCGCTTTTATTGCGGATAATGTCTTCCTTGCGCCCGATGATCAACAAATGCCCGTCGTCATCAATGTATCCCGCATCGCCTGTTTTTAGCCAGCCGTTTTCAAAGGCTGCTTCGGTGGATTTGTAATCGTTGTAATAGCCGGAGAAGTTCGCTTCCGATTTCACCAGCACTTCCTGATCTTCGGCAATTTTCACTTCCGTCAGATACAGAGGTTTGCCGACGGTTTCCAGCTTAACTTCATGGTCGGGCTGAATCTGGAAGATGCCGCCTGATTCCGTCAGACCATAGCACTGTTTTAAATTAAGGCCGATCGCCCGGAAAAAACCGATGACATCCGGACTGATGGGATGACCACCCGTAAACGCGCTGGAAAAATGTGAGCATCCCAGCCGATCCAGAAGCGGCTGATAGACGGCAAAAGAGAAGAAACGGTTTAAAATTTTTACCGGGATGGAGATGGGTTTTTTCTGCAGCTGCTTTTTTACGATGGATCGTCCAAGGCTTTCACCCCAGAAGAAAAGTTTCTTTTTGAGCCAGCCCGCATCGGATATTTTGACGCGGATGCGCGAGGCCATGTCTTCCCAGAAACGCGATGCGGTAATCAGTACGGAGGGACCGATTTCCCGAAAATCTTCAGCGACGGTTTCCGCCGTTTCCGGAAAATTCATCGTCATGGCCGTCCCCAGGGATACACCCATGCCCCACATCTGATCAACAATCCAGGCCGGCGGCGACATGGAAATCCAGTTGTCTTCCACCTTGATATTGGCGGCCACAAGCCATTGCTCGGCCATCGCCGTCAGATTGCGGTGCGAAAGTGTCGCGATCTTCGGCACGCCGGTGGTCCCGGAGGTCTGAATCATCACGGCGATGTCATGCGCCCGGCCTTTGGCGATTTCATTCTCGATAACATCCGGATGATCGCCGATATACTTTTCGCCCATTTCCAGAAGCTTT
>CAZDYR010000009.1:0-16469 GCA_964509625.1 uncultured Smithella sp.
TTTCCGGTAGTTTTCGTCGGCCAGTGTCTTGAAATCACTTCGCCCTTTTCGATATGCCTCCGACATCCGGCTGACGATCTTTTTGCCCTCCGGTGTTATCCAGTTGGATTTCTCCATAAATCGTGAAACGAGGGATTCCGTTTCATCCTGTATGGTTGACAGAGTGTTAAACGCATTGTCGAAGGCTTTTTGATTAAAATCCAACATCTGTTTTATGGCTTGTTTCTGGTCCATGACAAACCTCCTTTGTAAGAATGACCGTTAAAAAATCTTCTAACTTTCTGAGATGTTCCGTATATGAGACCCGGATCGGTAATGATTACTGAACCGGATGTGCTCTCTCCTTAATAATATTTAAGAGACGGTATTTTACTCGATATCTTTTGTAAAATCCCTCCCGATGTAAGGATGACGCTGGCTTTGTGATTTTTCTTTAAGGCTTCTTCAGGGCGTCCGGGAACCCCTTTGGCGTAAATGCCGGCCAGCATGTCCATGGGAGAAACGAGGAGCATCGTCTTGCAATTGGCGCAAACATAACGCATGATTCCCTCAAACGGGTCATGTCCCAGATAACGGAAGGCGGGAGATTCGGATTGATTCCGGGATAATGTATTGCCCGCCCTGCCTTTGCAGCCGCAAGCCTGACAGATGATAAAGTTGGCTAACATTTTTCCCACCTGATGGAGGTTAAGTTAAAAAGTTAGTTCACGATATCGACTATGTCTTGTAAACAGCGGGAGTTGAAACGGTTCACACGCAACGCTTGAAGTTCCGAAAGACCGTTGGAGAAATCCATTAACCGGTTGTTTAAACGCAGTAATAATTTAAGACGGTTCTTCAAAAAAGTCAATAGCGGCGTATTCTTCGAAGGTCTGCGTCGTGAGCAAAAAGCTGGTTGAACGGCATTGGCTTTTTAAAAAGAACATTTCGAAAAAGACGTCCATAACGCGGCTTGTATCCATTTTAAGAGCGTTGATCGTTAATACTTCCTCGCTTGCTGTGATATGGTTGATTTATTAATAGAAACAAGCTATGTAATGAAACAAATGTCCACAATTCCCGGGATTATAAAGGCTTTAACATGACGTTAAAAGAACCGGAAAAATGGCTGAAAATTGAGATTACAGCGCCTGCGGAACTGACCGATGCTCTGAGTAACTTTTTGGAAGAAACCGGCGCACAGGGCGTCTTTTCGGAATCGCTTCTGCCGCCCGGAGGAAATGATTTTATGGAGCCTGGTGACCTGGAAGTGGTCCAGGCGTTCTTCCCGGCGGATATCCGAAGCGAAAAACGGATCTATACCGTGCGTAAATACTTAAAGAGCCTGGAAGAGATCTTTCCGGATTTCAGCGCGCCAACGCTGGCGACGGAAATCATCTCCGATCCTGACTGGGGCGAGCAATGGAAAAAGTACTTCAAGCCGGTTCGCGTCTGTAAAAATATCGTTGTGAAACCAACCTGGGAGAGATACACACCATCCAGCCGCGACATTGTGGTGGAAATTGATCCGGGCATGGCTTTTGGTACCGGTCAGCATGCTTCCACGCGGATGTGCATGGAAGCGATTGAAAATATTATTTTAAAGGATCGCTCCGTTCAGGAATGGAAAGTACTCGATGTGGGTTGCGGCACGGGCATTCTGGGTATTACCGCCGCAAAAATGGGGGCGCAGGATGTGATTTGTGTCGATAACGATCCCAAGGCGACGGAAATTGCGGCCGAAAACGCCGTGATCAACGCGGTGGATGGTCGTCTGCGTATCCTGAATGAAGATGCGGCGCACATCCGCGATCCGCGCAATCTGATCATCGCCAATCTGACGTCTAAATTGCTTTTGAAACTGCGTTCGCACCTGGTCAGGCTGCTTTTGCCCGGTGGTTATCTGATTATTTCCGGGATCATTGAACAGGATGTACCCGCGATTGAAAAGCACTTTATCATGGAGCCTCTTGTTAAAAGCGAGATGCTTACTGAAAAAGAATGGGTCTGTTACGTGTTAAGGAAGAATCCGGCGGACGGGAAGTCCTGATGATTTCCGCGCGGTAAAAATTTTTTAAGGAAATTTTGGCTTTGGCTCTGCCCCGAATATTCAGTCCCCAAACACTGCAAAATGCCACAGCCTGTGAGCTGGAAGCGGATAACCTTCGTTATTTGAAAACGGTTTTGCGGCTTAAACCCGGAGATAAGATTATCATATTCGACGGGTATGGGCATGATTTTGAGGCATGTATTGACAGCTTCAGCGCGTCCGGTGTGCGTGTAACGCTGGGAACGCCCATTCCGCAAACGAATAAAAAAGTCAGCCTGACTCTGGCCCAGGCGATTCCGAAAGCGGGCAAGATGGATGTGATCGTTAAGGCCGCTGCTGAATTGGGCGCGGACGTTATTATTCCCTTTGCCGCCGCCCGCTCGGTGACCCGGATCGAAGGAGAAAAAGCTGCGGCAAAAGTCGCCCGCTGGCAAAAGATTGTCCGCGAAGCTTCCCGATGCTCCCGCAGTTCCCGGGTGGCCGCCGTCGAACCGGTTTTATCTTTTGAAGGCATGCTGGCCCGGGCAATGCCCGACGCTCTCAAAATGATTTTCTGGGAAGAAGAGGATCGGCACAACATCAGAGACGTTTTAAATAATCCCGCGTATGACGGCGCCGCGAATTATTTTGCTGTTGTCGGGCCTGAAGGCGGCCTGTCCCGTGATGAAGTCGGCAAGGCAAAGGAGGCCGGCTTCATATCGGTGAGTCTCGGTAAACAGATTTTAAAAGTGGAAACGGCGGCAGTGGCGATTTTATCCATTATCCAGTATGAGAAGGGCATATTCAGTCCCGCTTAAGCGGGACGAATGTCGATGCTCCGCAGCTTGCTGCGACGTGGTTGATTGAGCAATCAGGGAGGGGAAAAAGATGACAACTTATCGATTTGCGGGTTTCTGGCGGCGTTTTGTGGCGTATATGATTGACGGATTCATTATTGGTATGATTTCCCTCATTTTGATGATCATCGCAGGCATCGCCTATATTGCGGGAGCCATGTCGGGAAATGGCGGCGCGCTTATCGCTAAAATATCCGATCCCGTGCAAATGGCTTCTTTAACATTGTGGATATGGGCTTGTTCGATATTGATGAATATTGCCTACTTTACCTATTTTCATGGGTCGACCGGACGCACGCCCGGTAAAAGACTGCTGGGTTTGCAGGTGGTTTCCGCGGACGGATCGTCCATATCCTATGGCATTGCCTTTTTACGATCGGTCGGTTACCTGGTTTCCAGTCTTGTCTTTTGTCTGGGCTACATCTGGATTGGTTTTGATAAAAAGAAACAGGGCTGGCACGATAAAATCGCCGGGACGGTGGTGATTGTCCGTGAACCGCAGGAGAGCGCCGCCGGAATTTCCATTCCTGATGCCGCCTCCGGGTCTCAAAATTTCTCCGGTGTTGGTGAATCATCAGGAGGCTTTACACCGGCGGAAGCAAAAAAGCCGGAAATGCCGTCTAATACGGATGGCACGGGGTCGGACAGCCAAAAAATACCTTGACAAAAGAAATGAGATTTTATAGAGGTTTCCAGCCTTTTGGCAGGTGAGATTAAGAAAGCGGGTCGGTAGCTCAGTCGGTAGAGCATCGGACTGAAAATCCGAGTGTCGGCAGTTCAATTCTGCCCTGACCCACCATTTTATAAATGCCCTCCTTAAAAAGAGGGCATTTTTTGTACAGCCTCTGAAAAAAAAGCGAAGTTGTATTCTCTGTTATGTCAATATGCCAAAGAAGCAAAAAATGAAAATCCTGCTGGTCAATCCTCCCAACTGCGGTCGCAGTATCCCGGAGGAAAAATACGGTATCACGTCTCTCAGGCAGCTGTTCAAAGGTGAGCCATTTAATCTTGAGGTTCTGGCCGGGCCTCTTTCAGGCCATGATGTTCTGATCTTTGACGGAAAGTGTGAAACCGGGGATGCCTTCCGGAAAGTCGTTTGCGAGTTTGAACCGGATGTTGTCGGTTTTACGGCGCTGACCTGCGAGGCCAATACCGTCATCCGCTGCGCGGCTGAAGTCAAAGCAAAAAGTCATCCGGTCATTGTTGCCGGCGGCAACCACGCGACGTATAATCCCGGCGACTTCAACCGCGCCGAATTTGACTACATCGTGTTGGGTCTGGGCAAAAAGAGTTTTGCGGAATTGATCAGCGCGTTGGCGGGAGGAACGCCAACCGACGGGATCCCGGGCGTCGCCCGTACCCGGCCGGGGAAGCCTTTGTCGTATAAACCGCGACTCTTCAGCAAGACGGATTTAATGGAGGATGTCGCGCCCCGCTACGATCTGGTTGCCGGGTACCGCAGCCAGTATTACCTGGAGCAGCTGGGGCTGGCGATGGGTTTTGTCATGACCGCTTACGGCTGCACGCATCAATGCTCTTTTTGCACGATTCCGGGGCTTACCGGCGGAAAATACCTGGTGCATGGATCAGACGCAGTCCTGCGCGATATTCTGCTGCTGGGCGATATCCCTTTTATCCGGATGGTGGACGCCAACACGTTTGGAAACGCCGGACAGGCGTCGGAGCTTTGTGACAAAATCCTGAGGGCCGGTATCCGTAAAAAATTCTTTGCCGATGTCCGTGCCGACACGATTGTCAAACATCCGGATCTGCTCAAACGCTGGAAAGAAGCCGGTCTTTATGCCGCGGTCGTCGGTTTTGAGGATGTTACGGATGAACGTTTGCGGGCCTACAACAAGAAGTATGAAGGAAGCGTCATCGGGCGGGCCATAGAGATTCTGCACGATCTGGGCATTGTCATTGTAGGTGATTTTATTGCTTCCCCCGAATATTCGGATAAAGATTTTGAAAACCTGGAGCATTTTATTGTAACCCGCAAAATTGAAATCCCCGTTGTGTCCGTTTTGACGCCGATGCCGGGGACGCCGCTGTATCAACAAATGAAAAAAGATATTGTTATTTCCGATCTGGATTACTATACCTTCACCAACGCCGTGACCAAAACAAAAATGCCGGAAGCTTTATTTTATGAAACATACGCCGGTTTAGTCAAAAGGCTGCATGAAAAACCGCATGCGCCCAAATAGCAAAAGGAGCTCCATGGAAGTCTACATCAATGACATCGCCGTTTTTTTACCGAATGATCCCGTCACCAACGATGAAATAGAGGATGTTTTAGGTAAGGTTCACAATATCCGTTCCCGCGTCAAATCACGGGTTCTCAAAAACAACGGCATCAGGACCCGCTACTATGCCATCGACCGCAAGACGGGTAACCTGAATTATACCAATGCCGGACTGGTCGCGGAAGCGATACGCCGTCTGAAGCCATACGCGGATTTCTCCATCGATGACATTCAGTGCCTGTGTTGCGGAACATCCATGGCCGATGTGATCGCGCCGGGACACGGAATGATGGTGGCCGGAGAACTGGGCATCGGGCCCTGCGAGATTATCAGCACGTCGGGCATCTGTTTATCCGGCATCACGTCGCTCAAGGCCGCTTACGCGAATGTCGCGCTGGGACTCTCCGATAATGCCGTGGCCACGGGGTCTGAACTGGCTTCCTCGCTTTTACGGTCAAACTTTTTTGAACATCTGGAAGGCGATCCTGATTTTAAAAATCATCCCATTCTGACTTTTGAGTCGGATTTTCTCCGCTGGATGCTTTCCGACGCGGCGGGCGCCGTTTTTCTGTCGGCACGGAAAAACGAACAGCGCCTATCCCTTCGGCTGGACTGGATCGAACACGTCTCTTATGCCGGACAGATGGAGACCTGCATGTACGCGGGCGGCCACAAAAATGAAGACGGAACGGTGACTGGCTGGCGGCAGCTGGACTCTCTTGAAGAGGCGCTTAGGAAAAATTATTTCGCCCTCAAACAGGATACGGAAATTCTGGGCGAGCACGTCATCCGTCTGACCGTGACCGAAGGTCTGGCCAGAGCGGTTGCAAGGCGCGGCATCCAGGCGTCCGAAATCGATTGGTACCTGCCTCACTATTCGTCCGAACTTTTCCGCGACAAAGTGCATGACGCGATGGCGGGCATCGGCTTTGCCATTCCTTATGAAAGATGGTTTACCAATCTGGCCGATAAAGGAAATACAGGCTCTGCATCCATTTACGTCATGCTCGAAGAGCTTTTCCATTCGGGCAAACTCAAAAAAGGCGATAAAATCTTGTGCTACATTCCGGAAAGCGGCCGCTTTTCGATAGCCTATATGCTTCTTGCGGTTGTTTAACCCCGCTCACGCGGGACGCGTGTTCATTCTCCGCCGCTCATTACGATAATATAAAGTTGATTGCTTATCTTGCCTGCCTGCCGCCAGGTGACTGATTCCCGCCTACGCGGGACGAGTGTTCATTCTCCGCAGCTTGCCGCGATATAATAACGTTCTCTGCATATCTCAACAGATTGATACGCCATGGCTGATTCCCGCTTACGCCCGCCGGGGTGGACATTTGCAGGTGAAAGGGCGTATAATCTTTATGAAGAAACATGATAGCTCGATCATTTAGAGAAAAACAAGAAGCTGCGGTACCGGATGTTACTTCAATTTTTGTTTCAAAGGTAAGGAGGCAATCGCATGAAGAAAATTCCTTACATCCGCTGGGAACCGCTCCATACGGTTCATGTTGACATTCTTGACGAACAGCACCGAAAACTTTTTGATATTGTAAATGATCTCATCGATGAAAATGATATGGGGTCGCATCGTTTACTGCCGATTGTCCATGAACTTGTTGATCTTCTGGTTGTTCACTTCCACCAGGAACATACGGTGATGACGGAGTCAAACTACCCCGGTCTTTCGGAACACTCGCAGGAACATCAGCGATTTGTCGATAAAATCAAAGAATTTTTTCAAGAATATCAGCAGGGTGATACCTATCTGGAGTATAAATGGATCAGTTATTTGAAAGAGTGGGTTTATAACCATACCACCAGAGTGGATGTTCGGTACGGGGAACATCTGCTCAAACATGCCGAGGCCGAGAAGCAGCATCCCGGTGAATAATGCCGGATTTCAAGCTGACTGTGGAATGACCACAGCAGGGAATATCGGAAAAAGCCACAAAACCTTAGAAGTCAGAATTGTGTTTGTGAAATAAACCAGCCAGGCCGGGGTTCTGACTAAAGTCATTTCAAGAAAAGCCGATATATAAGTTAACAGCTTTCTTACGGATTCATCGCCTGCTCAGAATAATAAGAGGTGATTGTCAGCGTGGCTAAACACTCCTTATGGACAAATGTTTTGACGAGTTTAACCCCTGCGGGCTTTTCAGGCCCGTACGGCAGGATCCTCCTCGTAATCTGTTTTGCTCTCCTGACGGTATTCGCCGCAGGGGCCGGGTCAGCTTTTGCTGGATACGATCCGGAACACCAGAAACTTGATAACCGTGATACTCAGTTTAAGAAGCACATACTGGTGATTACTTCCCAGCCTTACGTGACCGACTGGTTTTATACCCTGAATAATTCCCTTCGTGAGAAACTGTTTTCCGCCCTGTCATCCGACAGCAAGCTCAGTTACGAATATATCGGTGGCGAAAGCCTGACGGATGCGGATTACAATATTAAATTCAGGGAGCTGCTGCTGGAAAAATACGCTAATATCAAGCTCGATATGGTGGTTGCCGTTATGCCGGTCAGCATCCAGTTTGTGCTGGATCACGGCGAGTCCATTTTCCCGGACGCTCCCGCCGTCTTTGTGCTGCCGTCCAAAAAGCAATTTCCGCGGATAGCCGCAAGGCCTCGGTCAGGTCTCGTCAAAAGCTCTTCTGACGCCATTCCGGGCACCATCGACCGGATCCGCGTCTTGCTGCCGGACACGGATCATTTGGTGGTCGTCTCAGGAGGCGGCGCGGATGACCTGCATTATCAAACGCTGGCTGCCGAAGCGTTGAATGACGGAAAATGGCCGAGAAAAACAGAGTATCTCAAGGGGCTTCCTGCAGAGGATCTGGCGCGGCGGCTTGAGAAACTTCCGGATCAATCTGCCGTTCTGATGCTGACCTATCTTCAGGACGACCAGGGAAGACCTCTGACAACCGTGCAGGTCATGAAGTCCGTCGCGGCGCGTTCAACCGCGCCCATTTTCTGTTTTTACGACACTGTGATGGGACTGGGCATCGTAGGTGGCAAACTGACCAGCGCTGAAGCGTACGGAGAGGCGATTGTGGAGACGGCATTAAAGATATTCAAGGGGGGCGGCGCGCTGCCCCTTGTGGAAACAGTTGCCGAAGTCCGTGATATCTACGATTGGCGGCAGATGGAGAAATGGAACATTCCGGACAGCCGTCTTCCTGAAAAAAGTGAAATCCGTTACCGACAGATCACGTTCTGGCAGGAGCACAAAGGCAAGATGATGCTTATCGCCGGGATCATTATAGTGCAGGCTTTCCTGATTCTGGCGCTTCTTTTAAATTTGATCCGACGGCGGCGCGCGGAAAAAGCGCTCGGCGCCTCGGAGAAAAAATATCATGACATTTTTAATAACGCCGTCATGGGCATCTACCAGAGCACGCCGGAGGGGAAATATGTGAATGTGAATCCCGCTCTGGCCAGGTTATTCGGTTATTCCACGCCGGATGAAATGATGGCGGATATTCAGGACATCGAACGTGAAGTTTATGTTCGTCCCGCCGACAGGCAAAAACTAAAGGAATTATTCCAGACCCAGGGAAGTGTGAAGGGTTTTCAGGTTGAATATCAGCGCAGGGATGGTTCGCGGTTCTGGATTTCTATTACCGGCAGTTCCATACGCGACCGGGAGGGCCGCGTTCGCTATTATGAAGGGACGGTCGAGGATATCACGCAACAGAAACTGGCCGAAAATGAACTTATTCAATATCGCGATCACCTCGAAGAACTGGTGCGGGAGAGAACGGCCGAGCTGGAAATTGCCAAAGTAAGAGCGGAATCCGCCGACCGCCTGAAGTCGGCATTTCTGGCTACCATGTCTCATGAACTGCGCACACCGCTCAACTCCATTATCGGTTTTACAGGCATTCTTCTTCAGCGACTGGGCGGCCCGCTCAATGAGGAGCAGGACAAGCAGCTCAACATGGTCTCCAACAGCGCCAGGCACCTGCTTGATCTCATCAATGATGTTCTGGATATTTCCAAGATAGAAGCCCAACAGCTCAATGTTTTCAATGAGACATTTAATCTGCGTGATTCCATGGAAAAAGTTGTGAAAAGCGCGCAGCCGCTGGCCGACAGGAAAGGCATTGAGCTCTCGTCAAAGATCGCCGGGGATGTCGGTATGATCACAAGCGACCGCCGCCGTGTGGAGCAGATTCTCCTGAACCTGATCAGCAACGCGGTCAAATTTACCGAGCAGGGGTATGTCCGGGTCCAGGGCGAAATGAAAGGCGATAAAGTCATCATTGCCGTTCAGGATTCGGGCATCGGAATTAAACAGGAAGATATCGGACTTCTTTTCAACGCTTTTCAGCAGATCGAATCGGGCATTACGCGCAAGTATGACGGCACGGGATTGGGGTTGTCCATCTGCAAAAAGCTGGCACATCTTCTGGGTGGTGAAATTGAAGTGGAAAGCGAATGGGGCAAGGGCAGCACCTTTAGATTTATTTTGCCCAGGGAAAGGGAAGGGGAATGAAAGGGAATATTCTGGTGATTGAAGATAACGAACAAAACCTTTATTTGGTGAAGTTCATTCTTGAAAAAAACGGCTATCAGGTTCATTCCGCGATGGACGGCCAGACCGGAATCGACATGGTGGAAAGGGTGAAACCGGATCTGATCCTGCTGGATATTCAGCTCCCGGTCTTGGACGGTTATGCTGTCGCTCAGAACCTGCGGGCTAAGCCCCCTCTTGTCGATATTCCCATTGTGGCCGTAACCTCTCACGCGATGGTCGGTGACCGCGATAAAGCCATGGCGGCGGGGTGTAACGGGTATATCGAGAAGCCCATTAATCCGGACACTTTCATGTCGGAAGTCGAACTTCATCTGGCCAGGCCGTCCAAGAGTGAATGAAAAAAGAACATGTAAGCGGCCGTCGGCATGGAGCGGCACTCGAACTGCACAAAGGCATAATGTCGACGGCTCAGCGTTTAATGATCAAAACCCGCGGCCGATAGAGAAAAAGGTTTTTACGAAGAAAGCTGTTTTGATGGCCGGTGTCCTCGGAAGAATTGCAGACATAGGTGACAACGAGATTTCTGCCCGATGAAAATTGGTGATGTTCTTTGCCGGCATAACAAAATGTGTGTTGATCATAAAGCGGGCTTTGGGGATTTACTTCGGCAATGGTTTCCGTAAAAGGTGAAGGGTGGCTCCAGGGACCCTCAAGGTTTTGCGCGGTTGAAAACAGAAATTGACTGCCCTTGTTCACCGGCGAGAGGTAAACAGCCAGCCATTCTTGCTTCCCCGCATGATAGCGGACGCTCAGTTCCGAAATCCCGGAAGGAAAAATAATCTTCACCTCACGGGGGTTCAACGTCTTTTGCCACGCGCCATTTTTCACCCAATACTCAAAACGGCCTGCCGGATGATCCAGATCTTTGACGGGAAGGCGTGCCAAAATGTTGCCGCGGATGCCGATGTTGTCGCTCTGGTAATCGAAGAGCGGGAAAAAATAAACATAATCACGGCGGACGATGGATGTTGTGGCCAGCGCTTGAACGCCCGGTGCAAGCGCACCGGTCCAATTCAGATAATCCACCGGCCATTGATGGGGGTCATCGGCGCTGAAATCCTTGATCCGGGCGATTTTATGCCCGGTGATTTTGAAGTTAAACGGTGCCTGAGATGCCATCAGGTTTTCGACGACGAGTAAGGGTATATACAACGCGCCGCCGGCGATAAAAGGGTCCTGCGGCCAGAGCCATTCACCGTCGCCAAATGAAGATGTGAATTTACCGTCTTTCTTTTTCAAAAAGTACTGAATGGAAAATTTCTTATCGGCGGAGCAGATGGAGACGGCCAGCGTCGTACCGAGAACAACATCCATGCCAATCCGGTCTTTTTGTCCCTCTTGCTCCGCAACAAATGTATCACCGAAAATCCAGAGGGTCCGCCGCTCATCCAGGGCGATGGAATAGGCGCCATCCCCGCCATACCAGCCGTTCTGATCCGGAAAAGACGGAAGGCATTGGGCCTGCGGCAACCGGGCGGGATATTTTGACGGATAGAAGGTTGAGCAGGAAATGAACAGGATGCTCAGGCACAGCAGGATGAATATGGATCGCGCTTTTTTCATGAGCACCCTATTATGATTATTGGATTTGCATGGGCACGCGACGGCGTGCCCATGCGGCGACTTATTTCAATTTAAAGCCTGCCCGGCTGTCTTTTACTTTTTCTTTTTTATCCGGCGCCAGCGACGCGGGCTTGACTAAAAAGATCCGCCCCTGTTCGATTTTGCCGTCTTTGAGCAATTGCTCGCGAACAGCCTGGGCGCGTTTACCGGCAAGCTGAATCAGATCCCCGTCCGTGATGACCATGTTTTCAAGCATCAGTTTTTCCATTTCCGCCGGCGGCAAGGCTTTGGCGATGCCCAGCGCGTTGCGCGGCTTGGGAAATTTTGCCGCCTTATAGGCCAGGGTCAGATATTTATCATAGTCGGATTTGGCGATCGTGACATCGTCAAGACCGACAGCCGATTGCCCCTGATCGATCATTTCCTTGAGCTTTTGCGCTTTGACAAGACGATTAAATTCGACATTTTTCAGCGCTTCTTTGTCCTGCGTCAAATCAACATAGCCTTCAATGTCCAGCTTCAGGTTGGGGCGGTCGTACAGCGCTTTTCCCAGCGCGCCGATTTTTTTATGTCCCGCCTCTGTCAGAGCGGCGCTCCCGTAATCAAATTCGACAAAACTCATTTCTTCGCCGCCGCCGGTCATGGAGGACAGAAGCGAAAAGGGCGCCGTCACGGCTTTGGTGATCAGGTTGACCAGGATCTGCCAGACAAGCGGCCAGATTTTGAATTTTGGATCGTCAAGGCTTCCGGACAGCGGAATGTCGAGGTTGATCTGTCCGTTGCGGTCGGTGAGGAGCGAAACAGCCAGAGGAACCGGCGCTTTGATGGCCGTGGGGCTGTCCACTTTATCGCCAAAGGTCAACTGGTCAAAGAAAATTTTATTTTCGGCGGTAAGTTTTCTCTGATCCACCAGATAGGCCACATTGAAATTAAGCTTGCCTTTGATGATGGGATAGCCCAGAAATTTTATGGTGTAGGGGCTCACCTGGGTCATCTCAACGTCTTTGAAGCTGATTTTAATATCGGCAAAGAGGTCTTGCTTGAGGGGATTGATGGTGCCGATGATTTCAAGAGGAGAGCCGTAGCCGATATTGCCCTTCAGATCCACTTTTGCGCGCGAGATTTCCTGCGAGGACAGTCCGGTGACGCTCCCCTTGAGGTTGAGCATGGTCACCGCATAATTCGGTTTGATGTTGTGGTCGGCAAAATCAACGGTCCCCCCCTGAAAACTGACTTTGCCGATCTTAATATCCGGCGGGGGCTGGGCTGGTTTCGCGCCGTCGACGGGCTGTCGGGGCTTCGTCTCCACAGGCTCTTTTGCGCCGTCCGTATCTTTTTTCGGCGCGCTGAAAATATCCTGGATATTGGTACTGCCGCCGTCATTAATGACGATTTTGGCAAAGAAATCCTTCAGGGATATTTCTCTGATATCAACAAAGAGCGGATTATAGCCTGCCGTGAGCGATTGGAAATTCAGCTGTTTCCATTTCAAAAAATCATGCGAATGGGCCTTGTCGATCGTCGCCAGATCGGCAACAGATAGACTGCCCTGATATTTGATGCCGGGTTTGTTTTTTGCGTCCATGGCCAGAGAAAGTTTTCCTGCTGTTGAGATAGCACCGCGCGTGACATCCATTTGAACGGACTCGGTAAAATACGGCTGGAATGAGCGGATGGCCAGGCTTTTCACGTCCAGCGCCAGATCAGCGGCAAGCGGTTCAATACCGAGAGAGCCTTTGACGGTGATGTCGCTCTTTTTATCAATGACTAAAGCCAGGTCGACGTCGGCAAGGTTTCCCCTTTTGAGGGAAAGCTTCGAAACGCTCAGCCGCAACGGATTGATCTCAATTTTCACGGGCTGTGACGGTTGCGCGTCGATGAAGGTTATATCGGCTTTGTCGATCAGCAGCTGATCGACCAGCAGGTTCAGATCTTTTTTCTTATTCGCGTTGCCGGTATCCGACTTATCCTCCGTTCCGGCCGGTTTAGCCTGTTCATTGATTTTTTTCTGTCCTGCGAGATTGAGCAGATTGATTTGGCCTTTTTTGTCGCGACGGATCACCAGTTGAGGATTATCGAGCGCGATTTCGGACAGGTGAATATTAGGGGCAAACGGTTCAACGGACGCAAGATTCACTCTGAGGGCGGGGAGCCGCAGGATCTTGTTTCCATTAAGATCATCCAGATTCACGTTTCTTAAAGCGGCCTGACCGGTCAGCTTCAATTCGGACGATTTGCCCTGATGCATGATGAAGTTCAACTGAATACTTGCATCCAGCCGGGCTTCCGTGAGTTTGAAGTTCAGCTTCACCGGCACGTATTGCATATAAAACGGGACATCAATATCCTTCATGTCAATATCAAAGCGGGTTGCCCGCGATGTCAGAAAGGGCTGCGTTTTGCCGGCTATCGCAACGGTATGGCCGTTAACGATGGCCGAGAATTTAGGCTCAACATAATTTTTCATGTAGTATTCGATATTGGAGATGAAAGGAATCGCGACATTCAGCTTGCGGATGGTATGATCGGTTTTGTTGGGTCTGTCACGAAAATCAATGTTGCCGTCGATCATTTGAATATTGTTGAGTGAAAAAAGAAAAGGTTTGGACGGCTCTTCTTTTTTTGCCGTCTCCTTTGGAATCAGATCGGAAAAGTTATAGGACCCGTCCTCTTTGCGGGTGACGCCGATATAAGGCTTATCAAGACGAATTTCGTCCAGAATTAAAGCCCGACGGAAAATCGATGTCATCACGGCGGCGTTCACATGGAGCGTCTCAAACGCGACAAATGAAGTTTTCTCTCCGGGATCGGCCAGTTTAAAGCCTTTGACCGTGACGGAAGGCGCGAAGGGGTTGATTTTAATCTGGTCAATGGATGCCTCCCTGTGCAGGGCCGCGGAAATCTTCTTGGCGACAACCGGTTTAAGCAAGGGAGGGAGAACAAGGAATCCGGCGATGCCGATAAAAACCACCAAAGCGATGATGACGATCAGAATATTTTTTAAAATCTTCATATCGTTTCACTCCTTATTTTCATGAGAAAAAGACGCGTGCGTCCACAATGCTCACACCGCGACTCTTCGGGTGAACAATAACCGGGTTAAGATCGATTTCGGCAATGTCCGGACAAGCGGCCAGCAGCGCGGATATCTTGCAGACGACATCCACCAGAGATTTAACGTCGGCCGGTTCCTTCCCCCTGGCGCCGGCCAGAAGCGGGTAACCCTTTAAGTCTTTAATCATCGCTTCCGCCTCGGATCTTGTAACCGGGGCAAGCCCAAGCGCCGTGTCCTTGAAGATTTCAATAAACACGCCGCCCAACCCGGCCATGATGACCGGTCCAAAGGCCGGATCGCGACGTCCGCCGACAAAACATTCCACACCCGGGGGCGACATTTCCTGAAGCAGATACCCGTCGATGGCTAGACGAGGTCTGATTTGACGCGCCGCTTTCTGAATGCCGGCAACAGCGGCTAATAGATCTTTTTTTGAGCCGACATTCAATTTTACACCGCCCACGTCGGATTTATGCGATGCGTCACGTGAAATCAACTTCACGGCCAGCGGGTACTGAAGCGGCATCGTCCTGAGTTCTTTTTCCGTGTGAAGGACCCTGTGAGCCACCGGTTTTAAACCGGCCGCGGCGCAAACAGCCAGCGCTTCATCCGTCAGCGGATTCCGCTTCCGGCTTGCGCAGTGCTCCCGGATTTTTTCCACCGCGCGGAGGTTAATTTTGCAGCGGGGCAGTCCTCCCCGGTTGTCGCGCGCTTTTTTCATTTCATAATACGTTCGTGAAACATGAAGCGCCGTTGCCCCTTCCAGCGGAGATGTGAATACGGGAAAAGACTGACTCTGCTGCACTTTGAGAATTTCTTCACGGTCGGATATCATTGTCAGGCAAACCGGCTTTTGATATTTGGCGACCAGCTTTTCCACGCCGGCCAGAAAAGTTCGGGACATCTCTCCTTCAAAGTCCGAAGAATACAGATGATTGAATAAGACGCCGTCGTATGTGTCAATTTTCAGCGCTTCCTCCAGAATGTCCGTGAAAATGGTGTAATCAAAAATTTCGCCCAGATCCAGCGGGTTTTGATGCGCGATGACACGTGTTTTATAGATTGTTTTGAGCTTTTCAATAAACGCGGGCGGGAAAGGGACCATATCAAAACCGTATTTCCCGCAGGCGTCCGCGGTCAGCACCGCATGACCGCCGGAACGGGAAAGCACCGCCACGCGGCTGCCTTTCATCAAGGGCAGGCGAACAATTTTGATGGCGTTGACGAATTCCAGCTCGTCATCCACGCGGATGACGGCGGCCTGCTTGAACGCGCCGTCAACCACGGTATCGTCGCTGGAAAGCGCCGTCGTATGAGACTGCGCAATCTTCGCGCTGACAGGCGAGCGGTTTGATTTTTGAATAACGATCGGTTTGTCGCAGGCGCGGGCCAGATCGAAAAATGTTCGTCCTCTTTTGAATCCCTCCAGATACAGGGCGATGATGTCCGTCTTGGGATCCGAGATGAAATAATCCAGAAAGTCGGCTTCATCCAGCTGGAGTTTATTGCCGGTGGCCGCGAACTTGCCGGGTTTGATGCCGTAGCCTGCCACCGCGCGCAAATAAGAACCGCCTACGCCGCCGCTCTGCGAAATGAGCCCCAGCCTTCCCCCGAAAGGAATATCCTTGAAGAAGGCGAACGGCATCATCATTTTCAAATCAAAATTGACCGTCCCCACGCAGTTGGGGCCGATGACTTTCATGTTGTATTTTCTGGCGACCGCCAGAACATCATCTTCCAGGGTATGGTCACCATGCGAGTATTCGCTGAAGCCGCCGGATTCGATGACAATATGCGTAATGCCTTTTTCGCCGCATTCCCTCATCAATCCGGGCACGGTTTTGGCGGGCGTCAGAAAGATGGCCACATCCGGCGTTTCGGGCAGATCGGCAACGCTGGTATAGATATGAACACCGCCCACATCGCCTTCCTGCGAGCCGACGCCGTATAGATTGCCCTCATAACCGACTTGCTTATTGTTGAGTAAAACGATTTGTCCCAGGTTCATTTTGGTGGCGGAAGCGCCGAAGACAACGATACTGCGGGGGGAAAAGAATTTTTCCATGATCAGTTTGCTCCTTTCGCCCGGCCGGCAAAAAGGCCATAGAACATGATGTCTTTCTGAGCGGTCGAACGCATCGTTTTATAGAATAGCAAGGCCGGATGTGTCAAGGAGGAAAGCGGGGATGGTGAATAG
>CAZDYR010000010.1:0-16417 GCA_964509625.1 uncultured Smithella sp.
TTTCACTATTCATAAAAGACATCATTGCTTTTTTTATCGGTTGTACCCTCAAAAACATTAAGAAAAAAAATAGTGTTTTGTGATCGCAATCACAAACAAGCATTGCTAATAAGAATATTACTAATAATACTGGATAATTACGACACGCCTGAAGAAAATGACGGAGATTTAAATATTAATAGAAGGTAAGGTCTGTTGTGGCTCGCCCAGCATGAATTTGCCACTTTCAATCCAGTCTTTGAGGAGATTCGCTATTTGATTCGCTTTGTAATAGCTGGAAAGAGGAGCCGTGATAACTTTTTTACCGTCAATAATAATGGTGCCGCTGCGCAGATCTTTATAACTCACTTCGGCAACCGGTTTCAGATTCCCTTTGGGATAATCCATGCTGTAATCATACACTTGGGTATAAATATCCCCATCTTTAACCGCTGTGTAACGGGCCATATCTTCATCTAAAATGGGAATGGGAATGCCGATACCCACGAATAATGAGACACCATAGCCCAAAATGCTGGCTCCGGTCAGCCATTCAGGACTCATTTCTTTCATATTACCGATAACGGCAATGGTGCCCGCACCACCCTTGGGCACTCCATTGGCATTTCTTTCCACATGGGGATCATGCTGAGTGCCCGGCCATACGACAAATCCCTGACTCCCGCCTAAGAAAATCCTCGTTCCTACACCGATCGTGCGGTAATATGGGTCATTAAACAGAGGACTTAGCTGCCCGGACGTCGCGTAGGATGCGTTCGCCATGCGGGGGCGCAACATACCCATATAGGTATAAATTGTTGTATCCGACAGATTGACGGCACAATTATAGTTTTGGTAGGCGTTACGCGGATTAAACAAAACAGCATCCCGTAAATCATTCATGGTGATATTTTTTTCAAATTTCCGTGACGGATAGCAATCGGTCCCGTACCCTTCAGCTCGCAATTTTACAACATTGCCGGATACCAGATCTTCAATCACATGTCCGCCCCCGTAATTGAATTCGCCGGGATAGACACTGTTGAGCGGATCACCCTCGACCACTTCCGTCGCACCCAGATAGCAATCAACAGCCGCTATCCCACCATATGCCGGCACATCGTTTAGCCAAACCCTGGATGCCCGGATGCGCGGAGAAGTATGGCCGAAATTCAGGAAAGACCCGGATGAACACATCGCGCCGAATGTTCCGGTCGTCACAACGTCAATCCGTCGTGCCGCTTCCACGTCACCGTGCCTCTCGACAATATCAATCATTTCTTCCGCTGTGACGACAACGGCACGACCCTGCTTAATTCTTTCGTTGATCTCCTGAAATGATTTTTTTACTTTGTGTTTCTTCATGAACCAGTCTTATTGATGGCATTTTGTTGTTTCATACCATATTTGTGAACAAATGCAAAACGCAAAGGGTAATCAGGTGTGTCCAAAGCCTCCCCTGCCTCTGGGTGTTGAATCCAGCTCGGCGGATTCAATCCATTGAACCCGGCAAATCCGTTGAATGACCATTTGGGCCAGGCGCATACCTCGATGAACGACAAATGGCTCCGCGCCATGGTTGATAACGATCAACGCAATCTCGCCACGGTAATCCGCGTCTATGGTGCCGGGAGCATTCAAAAGCGTGACACCTTGGTGAACAGCTAAACCACTGCGCGGACGGATCTGTGCCTCATACCCTTCCGGCAATGCGATAGCAATACCGGTCGGGACCTTGCTGCGCTGACCCGGCAAAATGATCTCATCGCACCTTACCGCGGCACAAATATCCATCCCCGCCGCTTGCCCGGTCATGTAGGCCGGCAGAGGGATGTCCTCATTTCCGGGAACCTTTTGAATGTAAATTTGTATGATTTCCATGAAAAAAAATCCGTGTCCACAATGGCGTGGACACGGATGCATCAACTATTTTACTTCAGCGCCCAGCGCCTCTTTGCGGCTGAGGCGAATCTTGCCCTGCTTGTCAACTTCCAGAACCTTGACCATGACTTCATCGCCTTCCTGCAACACATCCGTCACTTTGGCAATCCGTTCCTTGGCAATCTGAGAAATGTGCAGGAGCCCTTCCGTGCCCGGCAGAATTTCAACAAACGCGCCGAAATCGACGATCTTCTTGACGGTGCCGCGATAGATTTTGCCAACCTCCGCCTCTTCTGTCAGCCATTTCACCATCGCGACAGCGCGGGCCGCCGCTTCTGCGTCAGCGGAAGCAATGGTGACAGTCCCATCATCTTCCACATCAATGGTAACGCCGGTTTCGCTGATGATCTGGCGGATATTCTTGCCGCCGGAACCAATGACCGTGCGAACCTGATCTTCCTTTACTTTTACGGTCGTAATGCGCGGTGCATAGAGCGAAATGTCCGAACGCGGAGCGGTCATCGTTTCACGGATTTTCCCGATAATATGAATGCGGCCGGCTTTGGCCTGCGCCAGGGCTTTACGCAGGATATCTTCCGTCAGGCCGTCGATCTTGATGTCCATCTGCATCGCGGTAACCCCTTTTTCCGTTCCACAGACCTTGAAGTCCATGTCACCGGCGTGATCTTCATCACCTAAAATATCGGACAGGATCACAACTTCGTTACCTTCCTTGAGCAGCCCCATCGCGATACCGGCAACAATATCCTTAACCGGAACGCCTCCATCCATCAAGCACAGAATGCCGCCGCAGACGGTTGCCATTGAAGATGACCCGTTGGACGAAAGAATTTCGGAAACAATCCGGATCGTATAGGGAAACTCTTCCGGCGTCGGAAGCACGGGAACCAGGGCTTTGCGTGCCAGCGCACCGTGGCCGATTTCTCTGCGGCCTGGAGACCTCAGTGATTTGGCCTCCCCCACGCTATAGGGCGGAAAGTTATAATGCAGTAAAAATGACCGAAGCTCTTCGCCCCCAACATAATCCATCCGCTGTTCATCGGCGGACGTTCCCAGAGTCAGAGCGGCCAGGGCCTGCGTTTCACCGCGATTGAACAGGGCCGACCCGTGAGCGCGCGGCAGCACGCCGACTTCCGAACTGATCGGACGGATGTCGGTCGACGACCGGCCGTCGATTCGTTTCTTTTCCTGAATGATCATGTCTCGAAGAATTCGGGATTCCAGATGCTCAATAATCGCGGCAACTTTCTTGCGCAGGGCGGCGTCTTCACCGCCAATGCTTTTGATGACGGATTCCCGGACTTCGCCGAGTTTACCATAACGCTCCAGTTTGCGCGGCATGCCGTAGCCCTCTTTGAGGCCCGGCAGAGCTTCCGTGCGCACGCGAGCGATAAGCTCTTCATCCGGTGCCGCTTCTTCTACGGCTCTCTTGGCTTTACCGACCGCCGCACGCGCCTGATCCTGCAAATCAATGACCGGCCGGATGGCTTCCAGGCCGAACTTGATGGCATCGACAATGATGTCTTCCGGAACCTCTTTGGCTTCGCCTTCCATCATCACCAGCTCTACGTCATAAGGACGGCCTGACTTGCCCGGTTTAACTTGGCGTCCCACAAGGAAAAGGCTCATCTCGCTTTCCTGCATTTTATCCGCCGCGGCATTGGCCACAAATTCGCCGTTGATCCGGCCGACACGAACACCGGCGATAGGGCCCTTGAACGGAATATCCGATATTTCCAAAGCGGCAGACGCGCCAATCATGGCGGCGACATCCGCGTCATTTTCCTTATCGACCGACAGCACCGTTGCCACCATCTGGGTTTCCGAATAATACCCCTTGGGAAAAAGAGGACGAATAGCCCGGTCAATAATACGCGACGTTAAAATTTCGCGCTCGTTGGGTCGTCCTTCTCTCTTAAAAAAACCACCCGGAATTTTGCCGGCGGCAAAAGTCATTTCCTGGTAATCCACCGTCAGGGGCAAAAAATCCACGCCCTCTCTTACACTCTTTAAAGATACTGCCGTCACCAGAACAACGGTATCTCCATAATAAATCAGAACGGAACCGTCCGCCTGAGCGGCCACATAATTTGTCTTGATTGTGAAATTACGCCCCGCGAAATCCGCACTTAATATGTTACTCATCAATATTCCTCCAACTTGTTTGTTTTTGTCCGGAACAGGAAATTCAAGGGCGAAACGCAAAAGCCGATTGACGCAGGTATTGATCAATACTTGTCCAATCGGTTAAACTTTTGCCTTCCGCCCTTGAATGGCACTTGTTATTTTCTGAGACCCAGACGTTTGATTATGTTTCTGTAGCGCTCGACATCATCATCTTTGATGTAATTGAGCAATCTTCTTCTTTGGCCGACGAGTTTCAGCAGCCCCCGCCGTGAGTGATGATCTTTCTGATGCGCCTTAAAGTGCTCGGTCAGGTATTCAATTCTGGCGCTCAGTAGAGCAATTTGTACTTCCGGCGAACCCGTGTCTTTTTCGTGAAGCCGGTAGTCCTCGATTAATGCTTTTCTCTTTTCCAAAGTTAACACGCTTTTTTCCTCCCTCTAATTAATTCCTTTTTCATTTCATTTGTTTGTGTATTTTATCTATTTAAATACTCTGAGCAGCCTGGCGACCTGAGTTTTTCCATCCTGATAGGCCATCTCACGCAAAGGCATCTGCATTTCGGCCAGCGCCACCAGCTGCCCGCCAGTGCTCACGAACTTTATCATATCTCCCGCCGCAAGGAAAGGATGAACATTTTGCCGCATCATCTCCGCATCCGGCTGGAATCCGGCTCGCAGTTTGTCGGTCAGCGATTCGCTGACTTCAATAGCGGTAAAGGTCGGCAGAGATTGAGCCATTGGCAACATTTTATTGAGCAGTTCCTTCTTTTTCTCCGCCAAATCGGCTTCCCCCAGAGACACAGCCATGTCCTCGGTGAAAAAACCGCTCTGAAGCCTTCGCAATCTGTATAAACTCGCTCCGCATCCCAGCATATCGCCCGCATCGGAGCAGATCGTCCGAATATACGTCCCCTTGGAACAGAAAACATCAAACGTCACGAGAGGAAAAGAGACTTCTCTCACATTTAAATTGAATATTTCCACTTCGCGAGCTTTTCTTTCAGGAAATTCACCGGCTCGTGCATATTTATACAAAGGCTTACCTTTGTACTTCAGGGCTGAAAAAGCGGGCGGAATCTGTTTGATTTTACCCACAAATCGCCCGAGCACCTCCCGAATATCTTCTTCAGAGACAACCCTGTCCGACTTTTCAGTAACCTTCCCTTCCGTATCTTGCGTATCCGTCCGCACCCCCAGCAACATCGTTGCCCGATACGTTTTGTTCTGGGCCGACAAAAATTGCGCCAGTTTTGTCGCCTCATTAACGCAAACCGGTAAAACACCCGTCGCCATCGGATCCAGTGTTCCGGAATGCCCGGCTTTTCGGGCACCCAATATCTTTTTAACTTCACTCACAACATCGTGGGAAGTATACCCGGCCGGTTTGTCAATAACCACAATGCCGTCCATAAGCGCCTATAATTCTTTAACCGCATCAAGTACCTGCGATTTAATGGTATCAATGTTGCCGTCCATCCGGCAGGCTGCCGCATTAATATGTCCCCCGCCACCGAATCTTCGAGCAATTTTTTCCACGTTAATATTGCCTTTAGACCGCAAACTCAGTTTAAATTGCTTTTCCCCTGTCTGCGAATAGAGCATCGCGATGTCGACCCCTTTTACCGTTCGGGGAATATCGACAAAACCGTCCGTATGTTCCATGGTTGCGGCCGCTTGCCGCAAATGTTCAAAGGTAACAACCATGGAAGCGGTTTTGAGCTCCAGATTCATTTCAAGCGTTTCCATGACCTTTGACAGGAGTTTCAGTTTCGCAGGTGAATCGCTCTCATAAATATTTTCAGAAATCCATTGCGGATCAGCCCCGCCCGCCAACAGATCACCTGCCGCCCTCAGTGTATCGTGATGGGTGTTGGAATAACGGAAACCGCCCGTATCGGTTAAAATAGCTGCGTAAAGATTTGTGCAGATGTCTTTTGTCATCTTCACGTGCATTTTTCGCATTAAACGGTAGAGAAGTTCACCGGTCGAACTGGCCGTTGGATCCAGGAGTCTTAACCTGGAAAATCCGTCATTCGATACGTGATGATCAATATTAATCAATGTTTTAATTTTAGCCACATCCGCGGAGATGTTTCCCACACGTTCCAACTCGGAACAGTCCAGAATGAAACCAACATCATATTCTTCAATATGGTCGACAAGATGAACAATATGCCCGGCGGCAGGTAAAAACCGGTAGTGCTCCGGCGTAGGATCCTGGTTGCAGATCACAGCTTCTTTGCCTAAATCCTTCAGCATCAAATACAGCGCCAGTTCCGAACCCAGCGCATCTCCATCCAATCTTACATGCGCCGTAATAAAAAATTTATTTCCGGAAGAAATTGCCGCCAGTATTTCCTTAATCATGACTTTCTTCCTGTTTGGCAATTTCGGCCAGCAATTTCTCTATACGATTGCCGTAGCTGAATGATTTGTCATGAACAAAAACAATATCCGGCACCAAACGGAGCTGCAGTCGATGCCCCAGTTCCCGGCGCACAAACCCTTTAGCTTTGCTCAGCCCCTCTTCAACGTTTTTGTCGCACTCGTCTTTACCCATTTCGACAAAATATATCCGGGCGTTGCGCAGATCATCGGACATTTTGACGGCGGTAATGGTCACGGCATGCAAGCGGGGATCTTTTACCGCTTTGAGCAGAATATCAGACATTTCCTCCATGATCAGTTCGCCGACTCTGTCCGCCCTTTTAAAGTTCATCGTACTTACCTGTTTCCCATTCACTGGTTTCGAGAAATTCCGAAACCACCATAATTTCAATTTTTGAAGCGATCACTTCCGCCACATTCAAGTCGCTGATGAAGTGAAGCAGGTGATCGACCTTGCCGTTGATGACGCGGGACTCATTACCCGCCAGCGCAAAACCGATCTGTGCGTATTGATGGCGGTCCAAATCACCCACCTGGGCGATGGAAACATTAAACTCATTCTGCGTTCGTTTCAGGATTTTATTCAAAACACTTCTTTTCTCTTTCAAAGAACCGGATCCCGGAATCCGCAATTGAATGACACCATAACCGATAACCATATTCTTCTTTCAACAGCCGGCTTTAAAGTTTTCTTTCCAGTGTCTCTATGATATACGATTCAATAACATCCCCAACATGGATATCATTATAACCTTCGATGCCGATACCACAGTCAAATCCGGCCAGTACTTCTTTGGCGTCGTCTTTAAATCGTTTTAAAGACATTATTTTCCCGTCGAAGATGACAACGCTATCCCGGACCAGTTTAATACCGGCGGCACGGGTGATTTTACCGTCTGTCACATGACAACCGGCGATAATGCCAATCTTGGGAACTTTAAAGAGCTCGCGAACTTCAGCACGCCCCTGTACCACCTCTTTGTATTCCGGTTCCAGGAGGCCCTCCATTGCGGCGCGAACATCGGCAATAACATTATAGATAATGTCGTAGAGTTTAATCTCCACACCCTCTTGCAGCGCCAATTCACTCACCCGGGCGTCGGGACGAACATTAAATCCGATGATGATCGCGTTGGATGCGGAGGCCAGCATGACATCCGTTTCACTGATCGCGCCTGTGGAACTGTGAATCGCCTTGATCTGAACATCCTCGGTGGATAGTTTATGCAGGGCGTCGGATATGGCTTCGATGGATCCCTGCACATCCGCCTTGATGATGATGTTCAGGTCCTTCACCCCTTCTTTTATCTTTTCATAAAGCTGTTCCAGCGTTATCTTCGAGGTGGAAGAAAGTTCTTTCTCACGCGCTTTTCTAAGCCAGTAATCGGCGATACTGCGTGCCTTTTTTTCATCCTCCACGCAGACAAATTCCCCGCCGGTCTGAGGCACACTGGAGAATCCAATGACTTCCACCGGCATGGCGGGCCCGGCTTCCTTGACGCGGCGTCCCTGATCGTTGATCATAGCGCGGACGCGGCCGAATTCCGTTTTGGAAACAAAAGCGTCTCCCTCGCGCAATGTCCCCTGCTGAATCAGAACCGTCGCTACGGGTCCGCGGCCGCGATCCAATTTGGCTTCAATGATAATGCCACGCGCAATCAAATCCGGATCGGCTTTGAGCTCCAATACGTCGGCCTGCAAAAGAATCATCTCCAGCAACTCTTCAATACCGATTTTCTTTTTGGCTGATACCTCGCAGAAAATCGTTTCACCGCCCCATTGCTCGGAGAGCAGTCCGTGTTCGGTCAGCGCCTGCTTGATCTTGCCGGCATCGGCTCCCGGTTTGTCAATTTTATTGATAGCAACAATAATCGGCACACCGGCCACCTTGGAGTGATTAATGGCTTCAATCGTCTGATCCATCACCCCGTCGTCCGCCGCAACAACCAGGACAACAATATCCGTAACCTGGGCGCCTCGGGCACGCATGGCGGTGAAAGCTTCATGACCGGGTGTATCCAGAAAGACAATATCTCGCCCGTTGAGATGAACGTGATAGGCACCGATAGCCTGTGTAATGCCGCCAGCCTCACCATCAATGACATTGGTCTGGCGGATCGCATCCAACAGGGAGGTCTTTCCATGGTCCACGTGGCCCATAATGGTAACGATCGGAGCCCGCGGCTTGAGATTTTCCCCGGTGGTCTGCGGCTTTAACAGGGCGTCTTCGATCTCCAACTCCGCTTTTTCCACCTGGAAGCTGAATTCCGCTGCAACCAGTGTGGCGATATCAAAGTCAATAGACTGATTGATGGTGGCCATCACGCCCATTCCCATCAATTTGTTGATCACATCACCGACCTTGATGCCCATTCTTTTGGCCAGTTCTCCGGTGGTGATCGTTTCACCGACACGGATGCGGCGCTTTATGGCCTTGGGTACCGTGATTTCGGTTTTCTTCATTTTAATGGGAGCGGCTTTTTTCTCTTCCCGCCATCTCGTGAAAACGACTTCACGGTCATCATCGATTTTTTTCAGCTTCTTATCAATTTTCTTTTCTATCACCTTGCGGCGCGGGACTTCTTTTTCCTCATCAATGAAGACCTCAACCGGTCCTTTGCCTTTTTTCTTGGGTTTCTCAAATTCTCTTTTGATGATTTTTTCCGGAGCCGGCGTGATGATCCTTTCTCCCGGTTTCAGACTGACTTTGGCCGGAGCCTCCTTCTTCTCTTCCGGTTTGGTGATTTTATGCCGGGACATCATCGGCGGCCTGACAGGCAAAATAACAGGTGGCTGCTTGGGCTTATCCGGAACGATTGACGGTATCGGCTTGGTTTCCACAACCGGCTCAACGGAGGAAACTGCAGCCTCAACAGGCGCAGGCTTTGTCTCCTTTTTCGGGGGTGCCTCCTCTTTTTTGACTTCCGATACAGAAGCAATCGGCTCGCCCGCCGGTATCTCTTCCTTGGTGATTTTAGCCGCGGACACTTCGGCCGCAGAGGGAGCCGGCACCTTCTTCGGGACAGCAGCCGGTGCGGTTTTTGGAGCCGCTGTCTTTTCCTCTTTTTCTTCAGCGGCTTCTTCAGCGAGTGTGGTCTCGATCGGCGCTCGTACCGCACGGCGACGGATGACCGTGGTTTTGATCCTTTCCTCCACGATCTGCCGGGGCGACTTGGCCTGCAAGTCTTCCTTGACGCGTTCGATCTCGCTATCTTCCAAAGTACTGGCATGGGATTTGACCGTGATACCCAGTTTTTCAAGATGAGCAATCAGATCCTTATTCTCCAGGCCAAGCTCTTTGGCCAACTCGTGAACTCGCTTTTTCGCCATTCCCGAAACTCCCTCAAGTTAAATACTGGATCCCTGAAAATAATTATGCTTTTTTACTACCACTCGTTTCCTCGTCCAAAAGCCTGATAGCTTCTGTAATCCATTCATTGCTCGTCTTTTCACCAACACCGGGAATCGCGGAGAGGGTCTCCGGCTCCATAGCCGCAAGCATCGCGACACTCTTAATGCCGTGAGCAAGGAGTTTTTCTGCCATCGCGGGCCCGATGCCGGGAATCCTGGTTAATGCCTTCTGTCCGTCTTCGTCCTTTTCATTCGCCATAGCTTCGCTCTTCACATCGATTTTCCAGCCGGTCAGTTTGACCGCCAAACGAACGTTTTGACCGTTTTTCCCGATGGCTAGCGACAACTGATCATCGGGAACGATCACCGTCATGGCCCGATTTTCTTCATCAACAAACACGCGATTGACCTTAGCGGGAGACAGGGCGCTGGAAACATACTTGGCCGCGTCTTCCGTGTAAGGGATAATGTCGATTTTCTCGCCGCGCAGTTCCTGAACGACACTTTGTACGCGGGTACCGCGCATCCCGACGCAGGCTCCCACCGGATCGATATCTTTATCTTTGGCTTTCACGGCGATTTTACCGCGTTTTCCCGGTTCACGGGCCACGCTGACAATATCAATAAGCCCTTCAGAAATTTCCGGCACTTCCACTTCGAAAAGCGCCTTGAGGAAAGCGGGATGCGTGCGCGACAGGATGATCTGTGCCCCTTTTGTATTTTTTTTGACCTCGAAAAGATAGGTTCGGATGCGTTCTCCTCGTTTATAAGTTTCGCGGTGAATCTGTTCCATGGGCGGCACCACGCCCTCGGCACGTCCCAGATTCACAATAATGTTGCCGCCTTCAAACCGCTGGACAAAACCATTGATCAGTTCGCCTTTACGGTCTTTATATTCGTCATAGATGTTGTCCCGCTCCGCATCTTTAACACGCTGAATAATGATTTGCTTGGCCATCTGAACAGCAATCCGGCCAAAGGAACTGGTTTCGATTTTCATGCCCAGAGAGTCACCCGGTTCTGCCCCTTCGTCGAGTGTTTTTCTGGCTTCCTCCCTGGAAATTTGCGTTTCCGGATCAAGCACTTTATCAACAACCGTCTTAAACTGAAAAACCTCAATTTCTCCGGCATCATCGTTGTAATGAGCTTCAATATCAACATTGGCACCCAGCTTTTTTCGTGCCGCCGTCAGCATAGCTGCCTCAAGGGCTTCCGTAATGATGGATTTATCAATACCCCTGTCCTTACCCATCTGTTCAATCAGACGTTTAAGTTCTTGCAACATTTACAAATTCCTCCCTTTTCTTCTCCCGGGCTGTATCACAATCAGCCTGTCGGCGTTTTTTATTCTGTGGCCACAGCTGTATCATCAACCAGATTGGCTTTTACGATTTCATGTTTGGGTATGGCATATATTTTACCGGCCATATCCACACGGACAACCTTCCCGCCGCTTGCATCCACATAATCCGCAAGTGTGCCTTGAAAATTTTTCACGCCGTCGATCTTGGTGTGTGTCTTGATTTTTATCCGGCACCCTTTGAATTTCTCAAAATCCTGATCGCGCGAGATAGGGCGGTCAAGACCCGGTGACGATACTTCCAGGGTATAGGGTCCATGAGATAAATCATGAACATCGAGAATATCCCCCAGCTGGTTGCTGACAACAGTACAGTCGTCCAGCGTCACACCATCTTCTTTATCCAGAAAAAGCCGAAAAACCCAGCGCGAATGCATCTTCACACATTCAACATGAATCAGTTCCATCCCTTCGGATGCCGCAACCGGTTCCGCCAGGCTCCATATTTTTTCTTTCAAATCATCGTACATAATAATCGCTTCAGAAAATAAAAAAGTGGGCGGAAGCCCACTTCAGCAAACTACTTTCAGTGATGGTCGGGTATGTGATTACCATACACAAACAGGCATTGCAAGCACTATTTACCATACAGACGGACCTGACGGCAGGCTGAAAAAATGGAGCGGGCGACCGGGCTCGAACCGGCGACGTCCAGCTTGGGAAGCTGACATTCTACCACTGAATTACGCCCGCTCACGGGTGGTGACTTTTATTCAACGGGGTTTTTTTGTCAAGGATTTTTTGCAGATGGCCGATGATAGACATATCGCCTCGCCCCTCTTGACTGTTGACAGGCGGGGAATAATTCGATAAGAGGCGTCTCCCCATAAGGATCAAGGCACACGGTTCAAGGAGAAAGGCCGGGAGATATAACTTATTTTGAGCAAGCAACTGCAAAAAGAAATAGAACGTAGGCGGACGTTCGGAATTATCAGCCATCCTGACGCGGGGAAAACAACGCTGACTGAAAAGCTGCTGCTTTTCGGTGGAGCCATCCAGATGGCCGGCGCCGTAAAAGCCCGCAAAGCGTCAAAACATGCCTTGAGTGACTGGATGTCCATTGAAAAGGAGCGCGGGATTTCCGTCACGTCGTCGGTCATGAAATTCGAATACGCCGGTTGTGAAATCAATCTGCTGGACACCCCCGGCCACCAGGACTTTTCCGAAGACACCTATCGCGTGCTCACCGCGGTGGACAGCGCACTGATGGTGATCGACGGCGCCAAAGGCGTAGAGACACAAACACAAAAGCTCATGGAAGTCTGCCGTCTGCGCAACACTCCGATCATTACTTTTATCAACAAGATGGACCGCGACTGCCTGGCACCGCTGGATATTCTGGCGGATATCGAAGATAAGCTGCAGATTGAATGCTCGCCTCTGTCCTGGCCGATTGGTATGGGCAAGCGGTTCAAGGGCGTTTATAACCTGTACGATAAGAAGCTGCATCTGTTTACACCGGGAAAAGCCAAGCGTTCGGAAGACGGGGTGATGATCAATGATTTATCCGATCCGTTGCTCGATGAACTGCTGGACAGCCAGGCGAAGGAACTCCGTGAGGAAATCGCCCTTCTGGAAGGCGCGGCCAATCCTTTTGACATCAAAGAATACTTAAAGGCCGGCCAGACACCCGTTTTCTTCGGCAGCGCCATCAACAACTTCGGCGTCAAGGAATTGCTCGATGCCTTTGTGGAAATCGCCCCGCCGCCGGTCCCCCGTCCTACTACCAAGAGGCTCGTCAGTCCGGATGAAGACGATTTTTCCGGCTTTGTCTTTAAGATTCAAGCCAACATGGACCCGGCGCATCGAGACCGCATCGCGTTTTTGCGGATTTGCTCAGGCAAATTCGAGCGCGGCATGCATGTAATGCATCACCGTATCGACAAGGAAATATCCTTATCCAACGCTACTATTTTTATGGCGCAGGACCGCACCAATATCGAAGAAGCCTATCCGGGTGATATTATCGGTCTCCACAACCATGGCACCATAAAAGTCGGCGACACCTTCTCTCAAAAAGAACCCCTCAAATTTACAGGCATTCCGCATTTTGCCCCGGAACATTTCTGCCGCGTGCGGCTCAAAGACCCACTGCGCATCAAACATCTGCAAAAGGGTTTGACTCAGCTTTCAGAGGAAGGCGCCATCCAGGTTTTCAAACCCTTGTGGGGATCGGATAATATTCTGGGCGCCGTCGGCTCACTCCAGTTTGACGTGACCATGTCGCGTTTGAAAAACGAATACAGCGTTTATGCCGATTATGAAAAGGCCGATTACGCCGCCACCCGCTGGGTCACCTGCGACGACGCTAAAAAAATGGAAGATTTCCAAAAAAAGAATCTGATGAATCTGGCGATGGACACGGAAGGGAATCTGGTTTATCTGGCTCTCTCCGATTGGCGGCTTTCCCATACGATGGAAGAATGGCCGCAGATTCAATTTCACAAGACCATGGAAAAAAGCTGATTGAAAAACATGCAGGCACGCCTTCCGTTAAAAATAATCAACCACCTTGCAGCAAGCTGCGGAGAATAAACGATCGTCGGGCTTAGGCGGAATTAAAAAAAAGAAACGTTTTCCGTTGGTGCATGGCCCCCTGATTAATCCTCTTCACTTTGCCGTTTTTTTATGGTAAGATAACAGCAAATACACAATCATCATAAATAGATAATCGTCAACCCGGCATTCTGAATAACCGACTCTTTTCATCCACATTAACGGAGCGTTTGCGGCCCAAAATACGCTTTGTTAATCTGACTCCATTCGGATATGAGAGATGGGCAAGAAATCAGCCGCAAAAAACAGCGCAAGGAAAGACCAGTCATCAGACAAGGCTTTGGACATGGGTGAAGAAATACTACACTACATCCTCAATACCATGAAGGATGCGTATTTTGAAGCCGGAGCGCACGGAGAATTCACCTACGTCAACCGGTCTTTATGCAAAATTCTGGGTTATTCCCGCGAAGAGCTTTTGTCTATGAACTTCCGCGCCATCTCCACGCCGGACTATTTAAACCACCTTGAAGAAACTTATAAAAAAAACATTATCACCGATCCGTCCATCCATACGGATATCCTGGCAGATGTCATTTGCAAAAGCGGGGAATACCGCAGTATGGAATTTTCCGTTTCCTTCACGCAGGAACCTTCAGGCGAACTATCCGGCTTCCGGGGAATCGGGCGGGATGTCACAGAGAAAATCCAGGCGGTCCGCAGCGTTCGGGACAGCGAGGCGCGCTATAAACTGCTTGCGGACAATTTAACCGATGTTATCTGGGTGCTCGACGAAAACATGCAGTATGTCTATGTGAGTCCGTCGGTTATGAACCTCAGGGGCTATACGCCTGCTGAGGTGATGAAACAACCGATTGAGCAAACCCTGACACCGGATTCCTATCAATTGGCTGTTGAAGTCTTTTCCCGCGAAAATTTATTGGAACAAAGCGGGCAGAAGCACGGCAAGGACTGGTTCACCAAATTGGAATTGGAAATGTACCGGAAAGACGGATCAACTGTTTTAACGGAGGTGAATCTCAATATTCTTTATGATGAGACGGGCAAAGCAGTTGGAATTCTGGGCGTGACGCGCGACATCACCGAACGAAAAAGAGCCGAAGAGACGCTTAAAAGGAGTGAGGAACTCTATCGAACGATCTTTGAACAAACCGCAACTGCTAATATGATTCTTGCCGAAGACACAACTGTTTTAATGGTAAATTCGAATTTTGAGAAGCTCACGGGTTATTCGCGCCAGGAAGTTGAAAATAAAATGTCCTGGATGAAATTTGTCGCGGCGGATGAAGTCGAAACCCTCTTACAACGTCACAGGCTCAGGAGAATTCACCCCGATTCCGTCTCCAACAGCTATGAGTTCAAGGCAATAAATCGCGCCGGTGCAATCCGGCACCTCTTCATGAGCGTGGCCATGATCCCCGACACGAAAAACAGCATCGCGTCGCTTATTGACATCACGACACGCAAGGAAACGGAGAACGCCTTAAGACAGAGTGAAGAGCGTTTCAGGGATATGGCCCGGCTGCTGCCCCAAACGGTTTTTGAAGCGGATTTGACCGGTAGGTTGACCTTCGTTAATGAAACGTCTTTTGAACGCTTCGGATTCAGCCGAGAAGACATGGCGGCAGGATTGAACGTTCTTGATGTCATGGCCCCTGAAGATCACTCCAGGATCTTGCAAAATTATCACAGGATTATTCAGGGTGAGCAGATCGGCCTTAATGAATACCTGGCCCGGAAAAAGGATGGTGGCATTTTCCCCGTCCTCATTCAAACGACCTGTATTTATCTAAATGGACATCCGGCGGGTCTTAGAGGGTTTCTGATCGATATTTCCGAAAAGAAAGCAATGGAAAGTCAATTGCTGCGCTCGCAGAAAATGGAAGCCATCGGCACTCTCGCCGGCGGCATCGCTCATGATTTCAATAATCTGCTCATGGGAGTTCTAGGCAATATTTCCCTGATGCTCATGCAGTTGGAAGACAACCATCCGTTTCACGAAAGGCTTAAGGGGATCGAAGAATATATTCAAAGAGGATCAGAACTCACCCGACAGCTTCTGGGCTTCGCACGCGGAGGTAAATACGAAGTCCGAACAACCAATTTAGCAAAATTTGTTCTTAAAGGCGCCGAAATGTTCGGCAGAACCAGAAAAGAAATTTCTATTCATCATAAGACAACTGACGACCTTTGGCATGTTGATATAGACCGGGGTCAGATGGATCAGGTCCTGCTTAACCTGTTTGTCAACGCCTGGCAGGCCATGCCCTCCGGCGGCGATATATTTATTTCCATGGATAATCAGGAACTTAGCGAAGACGATGTAAAATTTTTAGATGTAAAACCAGGCCGGTTTGTAAAGCTGATCGTATCGGATACGGGCATTGGCATGGATGAAGAAACCAAGTCCCACATCTTTGAGCCTTTTTTTTCCACCAAAGAGCGTGGCACGGGCACGGGGATGGGGCTGGCTTCCGTTTACGGCATCATTAAAAACCACGGCGGATTCGTGAGCGTTGAAAGTCAAAAAGGAGCCGGCGCATCTTTCATCATTTTTCTTCCGGCATCAGAAAAAAAGCTTGAGGATGAGCAAGTCAAAGAAATACAGGTCCATAAAGGCAAAGAGACGATCCTGATTATTGACGACGAAGAAATGATTGTTGATGTCGCCTCCCAAATGCTCAAAAATCTTGGATACAAAATTTTGACCGCAAGTGACGGCAGGCAGGGATTAACCATCTTCAAACAGAATCAGAACATCATTAACCTGGTCATTCTGGATATGATTATGCCA
>CAZDYR010000011.1:0-16322 GCA_964509625.1 uncultured Smithella sp.
ATTTTCTGGGTCATGAAACCCGGCTGCCGGATACGCCGCATTTGTTTGCCCTGATGACGGGCGCGCCGCTGATGACTTTCTTTGTGCATCAGGATGCCGCCGGCATTTATCACATTAAGATTTCCCCGGGCCGGAAGGTTGTTGCCGCGACGCGGACGGACCGGCAAAAGGCGGTTTTGGAATCCGTCCAGGCTTATGCCGACGACCTGGCCCGTTTTGCTTCAGAGCATCCCTTCGAGTGGCATCATTTTGAGCCGTTTCTGGGCAGAAAAATAAATAAAAACGACAAGTAATTAAAGATTCAGAATTCGCTTTGCGCCCGGTTCATTTTAGTATAAGAAGTACAAACATCAGCAACGACGGGGCAGGAGCCGGCCATGAAAGTCAAGGAAGTGCCGCAGGACATTACCTATTATGAAGGCGAAAAGCGCGCCTGTTACGCGCTCGATGAAAAAGGCAAATATGTCGTGGTGACCAGCACGGGATGGGAGGCGGAAGACATCGCCAACAACCTGGCCGTGACGGAACTTGCGGCCACGTTGGAGGAAACAAGAAAAGCCGTGCTGGCCGGACAAAAAAGCCCGCTGTGTTATCACATGGAGCACAGGCAGATGAATCACGATATTCTGGGAAAGACGGCGGGAATCGCCGTGTTCCGCGTCAAAAGGCATTTTCGCCCGGACATTTTTTCAAAACTTAAATCCTCCGTGCTGGAGCGCTACGCGCAGGCGCTGGCTGTCAGCATCGAGGAACTCAAAACCGTGCCCCAAACCTCTCAAGGAAGGTAACCATCCATTCATGACCACTGAACTGACATCCGCCGGCAAACCTTTTTCCCATCTGCATTCCGCCCACTGTGAAAGCGGCGTCACCGCCGCCTTGTTTCGGGACAAGGGTGTGGATATATCCGAAGCCATGGCCTTCGGCATCGGCAGCGGCATTTTCTTCGGACATCTGCCGTTTGTCAAATGGGTGGGGCTGCCGATTACCACCTACCGTTCGCGTCCCGGCACGCTTTTCTCAAAGGTTGCCAAGAGACTGGGGGGAGAGTTCATCACCAAAAAGTATCACCAGTTCCCGTGGTCGGGCGACACCGCCCCAAAAGGCATGGAAGAACTGCGCCGCCTGCTTCGCGAAGGGAACATTGTCGGTCTGACAACCAACATTTACTGGCTCTCCTATTTCCCCGACCGGTTTCGTTTTCAGTTCAACGGCCATAACATCATCGTTTTGCGCGAAATTGAGAACGGATTCCGTGTGGCCGACCCCGTGCTGGACCATCCGGTGGACTGCCTGGCCGAAGACCTGGAGCGGGCGCGTTTCGCGCGCGGGCCTCTGGAACCGAAAGGGTATATGTATTATGCCAAATCCGTAAGGCCCGATCCCGATTTCCATTCGGCCTGCATTACGGCCATGAAGGATTCCTGTAATATGATGCTGAGAACACCCTTTCCCTACGTGGGTCTGAGGGGAATCCGCTATCTGGCCAAAGTGACCATTAAAAGCCCGGACACCCTGGGGACGCATGAAGCCCGCCGCAGGCTGGCGAACATCGTCCGGATGCAGGAAGAAGTCGGCACGGGCGGAGCCGGATTCCGCTTCATGTACGCGGCATTCCTCCAGGAAGTGGCGGATCTGTTCGGCTCGGCCGAGATGTCTGAACTGTCACGCGAGATGACCGCCATCGGCGACATCTGGCGTGAGTTTGCCATTGTTTCCGCCCGCGTCATCAAACAGCGGGGGCAGGGAGAAGAAACATTCGCCAAAGCCGGCGGCCTGATGCTGATCTGCGCGGGACGGGAGGAACAACTCTTCAAAGATCTGGATCGCGTGGCAAGGAAACTCAAGGCATGAACGCACTCGATATTTCCGCCATTACTTACAGCTATGACGGGGGAATCGCTTACGCCCTGCAGGACTTTTACCTGTCCGTTCAGGACGGGCGGATGCAGGCTCTGCTGGGGCCCAACGGCGCCGGCAAATCCACGCTGATGCGGATCATTACCGGGCAGATAAGGGGCTATTCGGGCGACGTTCTGATTTACGGCGATAAGATGCCGAACCGCAGCGCGCTTTTATCCATCGGGTACGCGCCGCAGCCCATTTCCCTGTACACGGGATTAAGCGGACGGGAAAATCTGCGTTTCTTCGGAGCGATGGCCGGGATGTCCGACGAACAGATCGCTTCGCGGTCGGAAATCGTTCTGGAACAGACGGGCCTTATCGATTATTCGGAAGAACATGTTTCCGCGTATTCAGGCGGAATGCAGCGCCGCCTGAATCTGGCGGTGGCTCTTCTCCATTCTCCAAAGCTGCTGCTGCTGGACGAACCCACCGTCGGCGTCGATCCGCAAAGCCGCCATCACATCTATGAAACTCTGATGTCCCTCAACGCCTCCGGCATGACGGGCCTCTTATGCACCCATATCATGGAAGAAGCACAGCGGCTGTGCTCCGAGCTGACGCTGGCCGACCGGGGCAAGGTGATTTTTCGCGGCCCGATGTCCGAAATCGATAACCTGGAAAAATTCTTTCTGGAGCGGACGGGACGGGGATTGCGTGATGATTAGGACAAAAAACAGATTCTTCTGTAATCATTTAAAGACTGCGCTTGCCCGGCGCATGCCGGGGAGCCTGTTTGCTGCCGCCGCGTTGGGCTTCGAATAATCCGTTTTTGTATCTGAAGGGATTGGTAAAGGTATATTGATGATTCGGCAACTTCGAGAACTGATCCGCAAGGAAATGCTGGTTCTCCTTCGAGACCGGCAGACCGTCCTGCTTCTGTTTCTGATGCCGGTGGCGCTGATCTTCTTTTTGTCGCTGGCGATGGAAGGCGTCTGGACGGACAAACTGACCGGCCGGAAAATCCAGCTGGTGGTGAAAAATGAAAGCCTCTCACCCAAAGCGAACCTGCTTGCGGAAAAAATCAAATCCAATCCCATGATTCAGCCGGTTGAGCGCCCGCGGGACATGGATAATGACCGGATTCTGGCGGACGGCAAAACCCAGCTTGTGGTCACGATTCCCAAAGGCTTTGAAGAAGGCGACCGGCCCGTGGAGCTTTATTTCGAACCGGCGATTGACGCAGGCTATAAAATCGCCGCGCGATCGCTCATCACCTCGCTGACGGTGGAAGTGGTCATGGGCGTTGAAAATCTGGAAGCCGTGATGGGGGCGCTGATTGTTGAAAGAACAAAACCGAACCGCGAGCTGCCCACGCCCCTTCAGCAGACGGTTCCGGCCTATGCCATCTTCGCGATGTTTTTTATCGCCATTCCCATGTCCATCGGTTTTTTGAAGGAAAAGAAAGACGGCACACTCCAGCGCCTTTTAACCTATCCCGTCAGCACCAATCTGCTGATCCTGGGGAAAATCGTTCCTTATTATCTGATTAACATTCTGCAGTTTGTTTTAATGCTGCTCGTGGGCGTTTTTGTGATGTCCCGCTTCATCAGCCATGCGTTTTACCTGGGGGGGCATCCCTGGCATATGATTCCGGTGACCCTGGTGGTGGCCGCCGCCACGACCGGTTTCGGCGTGATGATTGCCGCGCTGGGCCGCACGCAGGAACAGGCTTCGACGCTCGCGGCCATCTCGACGGTGTTGATGGGCGTTTTCGGCGGGATTATGGTGCCGCATGCGATCATGCCGCTTGTATTGAAAAAGGCGGCGATGATTTCGCCGATGTACTGGGCGCACCAGGCTTATCTGGACATCTTTCTGAGGGATGCCTCGCTTGCCGCCATCGCGCCTAAATTAATTGTATTGACAGTATTTGCGGGAATCTGCTTTTATATCGCCGGAAGGAGAGTTCAATGGATTTAGAAAAAGCCTATAAAGAATTAAATGTTTCCTCGAGAGAGGATTTGATCTTTCAGCTCAAGGAGCTGGTCATCCGGGCCTGCGATGTCAAGGACGTCAAAGCCGAAGATGTGCCCACCGACGTTCCGTTCATCGGAGGGCCGGGACCGCTGAAACTCGATTCGCTCGACGCGATGGAAATCGCGATGGAACTTCGCTATACTTTCGGCGTCGAACTGAAAAACGCGTCCACCGCGGCCCAGGCGATGCAGTCATTTGACTCGCTGGCCGACTTTGTCATCCAGGCGCCAAAGGTTAAAAAGTGAAAGCTGACGCCGTTTATATCCGCGGATGGGGCGCCGTCACCACACTGGGATGGAGCGCCGGTCAATCCGCGCGCAATCTCATTTCGGGCAACGTGCACCCTGCGGGAATCTGCTCATCTGCTCACCTGATCAACCGCGATTTCAAGGCATTTGAAATTCCCTTTGACGGCAATCCACTGGAAAAATCACTGGCCATGCTGGACGCTTCGGTGCGGGAAGCGTTCGCGCGCGCCAAGCTGACCCCTGAAGAAATCCGTGAATGCTGCCTGCTGGTGGGCACCACCGGCGGGCTTTTCATCCGAAATGAATTTGAATTTGTTGAAACCGTCCGCCTGAATCCGGGCAAGGAATCACCGCCGATTTCCTGCCGCAACCGGGGGCCCGGAGAAGTCACGCAGTTTATCGCTGAAAAATTCGGCATCGGGGGTATGACTTTTACCTTAAGCATGGCCTGCGTGTCGAGTTCCCACGCGCTGGTGGTTGCAGCGGGATTGCTGCGGCAAAAGAAGGTTCGCCGCGCGATCGTTATCGGTTTCGAGCCGCTTCTGAACATGACCCTTCACGGCTTTGCCAGCCTCCTGCTTTATGATTCCGACCGCTGCCGGCCGTTTTGTAATAAACGTTCGGGCATGCAGATCGGTGAGGGCGCCTCCTGCATTATTCTGGAGCAGGGCAATGACCAAACGGCGGCGAAAAATCATTATGCGTTGGACGGCGGTTATCTTTTCAATGACAACAGCTCCCTGACCTCCGCCGGCACAGACGGTGAAATGGTAAAAACCGTCGTGCAGGAGGCGCTGACCCGGGCGGGCATTTCACCTGAAGACATTGCCGCCGTCAAGGCGCACGGCACGGGAACAAGAGACAATGATTTATCGGAAGGCCGCGGGCTTTCGAAGGTATTCGGAGGAAAACTGCCGCCGGTGATATCACTGAAAGGCGCCCTCGGCCATGAACTGGGAGCGGCCGGCGCGGTGGAGACGGCCCTGTGGCTTTCCTGCCTGGAAGAGGGAACGCTCCCGGTCAGTTTCGGTTTTACCGAGATCGATCCGGACATCGGATTTGTGCCGTCGCAGGAAAACCTGCCGGCTCCGAAAGGGGCCTATCTTTTTACCTTTTTCGGCTTCGGCGCAACGTGTACAAGTTATGTCATTCGGAAAATATGATGAATAAAAAACAAAATAATACTTCCATGTCCGTTATCGCGGCAAGCTACCTCGGGCCGTCGCTTTCACCCAACGAGGATGTCTTATGGGATGAAGCGTCACTTCCGCTCAACTGCGATGATCTGGTGCAGAAAGTGTTGGGGCAGCAGATCCGGCGGGCCGGACGGTTTATCAAAATGGTCTGCTGTGGCGCCTCGGCATGCCTGAAAGAGGCGCCGCCCGGGACGCTGGAAGGGAAAAAAACGGGCATTTTTCTGGCGACAGGCCTGGGAAACGGCGATGAGATACTGCCCTTTGTCACGCAGGTGTTCAAGCATGACGGCGGATTTCCCAGCCCCAATCAGTTTGCCAATTCCGTAAGCAACGCGGCCGCGTTTTTTCTGGCCCGACAGTGTCATATCAAGGGTATTATTCTGACCATATCGGATGAAGAACTGTCCTTCGAGTCGGCTCTGTGGCTGGCGCAAAGCTATCTTGAAAGCGGTGAAATCGACCTGGCGCTGGTGGGCGGCTGTGACGTTTACACGCCGACCATCGAAGAGTATCGCATGCGGATGAACGCCCTGCCGGAAAATTCACGCGACCTGCCGATCGGCGAAGGAAGCTCGTGGCTTCTTATGGGCAATGATGAACCGGAAAAGATCGGCGATATTCTGACAGTTCAAATAGGTTCGCAAAAGATGTCTCCCGATCAATTTCTGAAAAGTGAAACTGTTTCGGCCGCGCGTTCGGCGGCCAATCCCGGTCAGAGCCTTTGGCTTCCGGGGTTCCGCCTGAAACAGCCGGACGCGCCCGCGGGGTTGAAGACGCATGATTACCTGAAACAATGCGGCATTCATCCGACGGCCTCCGCTTTCGGCCTGGCCCATGCGATAAGAAAAAAACCTTCTTCCCTTTTGATTTCTTACAACTGTTCAGATTCGGGAAAGCCCGCGGTTGTTATCGCCAATACGAAATAAAGCAGATGATTCTTTTCATTTGTCATTCCCGCCTGCGCGGGAATGACGGTTGGGAAAAAAGGTCGTTAAAGAATAATGTTTTCTGTCCGACAAAAAAAACGCATCGTGCTGGTTCATCCGCGCGGATTCAACTGGTTTCCGGGCAAGCGCGACATTACCGACATTGCCAACCGCATGGTGCCGCAGGGGATGCTGTCTATTGCCGCATTTCTGCTTCGCGACGGTCATGATGTGTCCGTTTATGACTGCCTTGGCCCCGGCGCGCCGGTGGACATCGACAGACAGGTTAAGGATATTCTGGCCTTTGATCCCCGGATCGTCGGTTTTTCATCCACCACATCGTCCTTTCCGGACGCGGCGGATCTTGCGCAAAAAATCAAGAACACACATCCCGCAATTGTCACCGTCTGCGGCGGCGTTCATGTTTCGGCTCTGAGGGAAAAACTTCTCAGTGCTTATCCCGCCTTTGATTTTATGGCGGCGGGGGAGGGGGAAGTCACGATGAGTGAACTTGCGGCAGGCTCTGATCCCGCGGACATTCCCGGCCTGATCCGCAGAGAACATGGCGTTTCGGTTGCCAATGCACCGCGAAAACACATTGACGACCTTGACGATCTCCCCTTTCCGGCTTATGAAAAACTGCATGGCTTCCCGCGGGACTATCATTTGCCGCTCTTCAGCTACATCCAGACGCCGGGTGCTACCATGATCACCTCGCGCGGCTGCATGTATCAATGCTCCTATTGCGACCGTTCTGTGTTTCAAAAAGGTTTTCGCTATAATTCGGCGGGCTACATTTACGATCACATTAAATACCTGCGCGACAAATTCGGCGTGCGGCACGTCAATATCTATGACGATCTTTTCACCGCCAACCGCAAACGCATTGTGGAACTTTGCGAAAAACTGACGCGTCAGCCGCTGGGGATGAACTTCAACTGTGCCGTGCGCGTGGGCTACACGGATGACGACTTACTGAAGATGCTCAAAGACGCAGGCTGCCTGATGGTCTCGCTGGGTATTGAATCGGCTGATCCCGAAATGCTTGAACGCCACAAATCCGGCGTATCGCTCGATGATGTGCGGGATACCGTGCGGCGCATTCAGACGGCGAATCTTCGGGCTAAAGGCCTTTTCATGATGGGGTTGCCCGGAGAGACCGAAGCCTCCATCAAGCGGACATCGGACTTTATTATTGAACTCGGGCTCGACGACATGAACATGGCCAAATTCACACCGTTTCCCGGCGCGCCGCTGTGGCCGACGATCCGGGAAGAGGGGACCTTTGAAGAAGACTGGCGGCTGATGAACTGCCTGAATTTTGTGTTTGTTCCGAAAGGGATCGAATCCAGGAAAAAACTTGATCATCTTTATAATGAACACGTCAAGCGCTTTTATTCCGATCCCGCCTGGCGCAAGCGTTTTCGCAATCGTCTGTGGCAGCACCGCAAGAGCCTTTTATACCTGATGCGCCACCTGCCGTCCTTCTGGTCGGCAAAAAATCAGTTCGAACCTGATTGCTGAAAAAAAGTAATAATTATTTCTGAAGCCTCATTCAGCGCTGATGCGTTGACTTGACCTGTCAATGGCCACCCTATTGTCCTGTGTTGAATCAGCAGATTAACTTATTGTGAACGGGGATGATGAAGTCTCTTTATGATTTGATGCCGACCAGTGAGAATACCATTCAGCAAGCGCCAGTCCCAGGAGGGGCATGATCCAGACAAGGTAATTGTTGTGAAAGATTTTTCCGCTCGCAAATAGCAGCAGATGGGCTCCGATCAGATATTCAAAGGTGACGGCGGGGTTCCACCTGTTCCGATGAGCGCGGAAGGCAAGGCCGCCGATACCGGTTAGGGCAAGGATGGGAAGGGCAGGCTGAATCGTCGCGGGAAGATAGTGAAGTAAAGCGGTCGAGTCCGTGCCGCGAAGAAAATTAAACAGAACAAGATTATTGACGGCGCCTTGCATATCCCACGTAAAAACCGGCGCGTAAATCAACAGACTTAAGCCCGCCAGCAGAAACCAATACCGCGGCCGAACGCTCAGCATCAGGGGAAGATACAGCAGGCCGGGCAGCGGTTTGGTCCCAATGCTCAGCGCCAGAAGAATCGAACCGGCGCCGAATCGTTTATCGATGAGACACAGAGCTGCCGCGACGGCAGTCGCGGTCGGCAGCAGATCGGAGGCTGAAAAATGCAAAGTGTTGTATCGGACGGGAAACGGGACGAGGAGCATAATGACGGGCAGCAGGAATATGCCCGCCTTTCGATCATAGCGGCGCCAGCCGACAAAAAGCAGCCCCATGACGAATAACCCAAAGATCGTCAGGTGACTGATGTAGATGCCGGCCTTGTCCCATAGCTTCACAAAAGGCCAATAGCTCGCAAGAAGAACCGGCCCGTATTTGTACCCCAGCGAGTCGGTGGAAATCAACCATCGCCGGCAGTCTGGATCATTTTTGAGGACAAACAGCAATTTGTCCGCTGCCCGTTTCACATCAAGTGTCTGCCAGTAATGATAAAGTTCGGCGTAGAAATCACCAGCTGGTGAGACAAGACACGCGGAACTTTCTGCGATCCGCGTGTGAACCGCAATGTATTCTATCGGATCCAACAGAATTTTTTGTCCGTAGGGATTGATGTGTTGCTCCATGAAACGGAGGGCTCTATAACTAACCTGTCCCTGATCAAGTAAAATCTCGCCGCCCGCCGCCGTACGTCTGATACTTGTAAAAACGGTCGCCAGGCAGACGCAAAAGGCGACAATCGTAATCACCGTTAACAAAGCCCGGGTTTTCCCCGCCGCACGAATGGATATTTTGAAGCGATTGCCCGCCTGATGCAGACCGAACATCAAAGCGCCCAGAACCACGAGCAGAAAGCCCCGCAGGATGCCCTGGTCCCAGTCAACATAACGGAACAACGCTATCAGCATGATGATGGCCGCAGCGCCGGCAAGAAAAAGAGCAGAAGGAAAGACGGTTCTGATTCCGAAGTCGGCAGGCTCATCTGGGACTTGTCGGGCGGTGTCGGGCATGGTTTTTTATTATCAGAGCCATACGGATGTGTCAATCCCGCTCAGACCCGACGAGTGTTGATCTTGCTTTGCCGCGGGGCGGCTGATTCAGGACGGCAAGACCGGGGAAACGATATTTTAACTTTGCGCTTTGACGTCGTCGGGCCTCGTCTGCGCGCGGTCAAGCCGGAAAGCCCAGTAAAGCGCGGCCGCGATTAAAAGCATCAGGATAACGGAGATCGGACGGCTGATGAGATAAGGCAGCGGATGGCTGCCGGTGATTATCATCATATCCCGAAAGCCGCTTTCGGCAATAGGTCCCAGTAGCAGGCCCAGAAAAATAGCGGGAGGGGAGAATCGATATTGATGCGCAAAAAAGCCGATAAGACCAAAGGCCATCATAATCCAGATATTGTGAATGTTGTTGGTTCCCGCGTATGTGCCGATCACACTGAAGATGATGATAAGCGGCCCCAGCATGCCGCGCGGAAACGCTGTGACGCGGACCATCATGCGGGCCATGACTGCCGCCACTCCAATCATGACCACGTTGGCAAACAGAAATCCCCAAATGATCGTGTAGATGACCTCGGGTCGCTCGGAAAAAAGCTGCGGCCCGGGACGGAGTCCATGAATCGTCAGAGCTCCGAAAATAACGGCGGCTGATATGCCTCCTGGAATTCCCAGCACAAAAAGCGGAACGAGCGAGGTTCCGGTCACACCGTTGTCCGCGCCCTCGACAGCCGCCAGGCCTTTAATTTCACCGCGGCCGAAGCAATCTCCCGGCTTCGCGTTTTTCACTTCCCAGGCATAGGCGATCCATTGACTGACGCTCGCGCCGGCCGCCGGTACAAGACCGACAATCAGCCCCGTGACCCACCCGCGCACGAGAGACCACCGGCAATGCATAATTTCTTTCCAGCGCGGCCAGATCAGGAAGCTTAATTTGGACGCGGGCGCAACGGCGCCGGCAGCATTATGACGACACAACTGCATGCCCTGCGCGAAGGCGAAGAGCCCCACGATCACTGGCAGGATTTCGAATCCACTCTCCAGTCCGACATACCCGAAAGTATAACGGGGGAATCCGGAATAGATGTCGACGCCGACCGTGGAGAGCAGAAGACCCGCGAATCCGGCGATCAGCGCGCGCAGCGCGTTGCCGAATGTCACGGCGGCGATGGCGGTGAGTCCCAGAATGGCCAGCAGAAAAAACTCGGATGGACCGAACAGCAAAGATAAGGAGGCCAGTGGAGGAGAAAGCAGCATCAATGCGGCGCCGGACAGCAGGCCGCCTGTCGCCGACGCAAATGTGGCGATCCGGATCGCTTCCAGCGCACGGCCCTGTTTTGTCAGTTCGTATCCTTCGATGGCGGCCGCCACAGATGACGAAGTGCCCGGAACACGAAGCAGAATCGCTGAAAACGAACCTCCGTAGATCCCGGCCGCGTAACACGAGACCAGAAGGATAATTGCCGTATCCGCCGGCAGGTGAAACGATACGGGAATCATCAGCGCGATCGCCATCGGTGGGCTTAAGCCCGGAAGCGCGCCGACAATCAGCCCGATGAATACGCCGGTAAGCATGGCGCCGGCGTTGGCCAGTGATAGTGCGCTTACGGCATAGCCCAGAATCTCGGCGCTCATGGTGATTCACCCGAATAACCTGCGACTGAATGTTTATGGCAGTAGAGCTTCATTGGATGAATATCCCCCGGGGCATGCCTGTGTGCAGAAGAACCTCGAACAGGATATACAAAAGCGGGAAAACAACAACGGCAACCAGGGCGATCTTCCGATAATCGCGCACGCCCACAGAAAGCGACATGATGACGAAGTACGCAAGGGATGCCGTGTAAAAACCGATGCCGTACATGGACAGAACATACAAGACGGTCGCGGCAATAATCCAGAGCGGCTTCAGGGAGGCGGACGATAATCCGCCCGGTTGGCCGGATCGGGAGGCAAAAGCGGGCATCCAGGTTCTTGCGAGCATGATGCCGGCGACTCCAATAACGCCCGCGCAGGAAAAAAGCGGAAATAAATGCCCGCCCGCCGGGAAACTCAGGGCTTCCCATCCCAGATAGGCCGCGGCGGCAATCAAAAAGATCGTCGCCACTCGTTCCCAGAGGATTTCTGTCATGCTGTTGACCCGTCACACTTCCGTGCAAAAATACTGCTCAGGCGTCTACCTCCCAGTAGCGCACCTGTTTCACGTACGACTCAGTCTCGGCGATTTTTTTGCGCATGGCTTCGCCCTTCATGAAATGAATTTTATTATTTTGTCTGGCTTCCAGGGCCAGGTAATCCGGATTAGCCATGGCCTCTTCGATAGCCGTCAGGTAGATGGTTTTCTTATTCTCGGCGAGTCCGGGCGCGCAGACCAGCGTGCGCCCGGCAAAGGAAATATTTCTGAGTCCCGTTACTTCCTGAAAAGTCGGCACCTCGCCAAGCGGGGCCACTCTTTCGGGATGCAAAACGCAGATGAACTTCAACTTTTTTTCGCTAACATAAGGCATATAGGCGCAGACGTTACCTGCCACCATATCGGAGACACCGCTGATCACTTCGTGAATTTTCTTTGCGTCGCCGTTGGCGTAAAGTTTTTTCACTTTGAAATTCGGTAGAAATTTTTCGGCAAACGCCAGTCCCATATGATCGTCCGACCCCACGCCGGTCGAACTGACCGTGATCATGTCCGGATTTTTCCGGACATAATCAATCAGACTCTTCAGACCGTCGAAGCGGGTTTCGTCGTGGCGGATGGCCCAGATGCAGGGATCCAGCGAATGCCAGCCCAGATAATTGAAGGACGTGATTGTTTCAGTGCGCTTCATGCGGGGGTCCAGATAGGACAGCAGGTGGGGAAAATTGACCACACCCAGTTTGTGATCATCGCTCTTAGCGTCCCAGCGGGCCATTTGCTGCCAGGCCACCCAACCGCCGCCGCCCGCGACATTGACAACCTGGACGGACACTCCGAGCTCCTTTTGGAGATAGGGTGCCAGCAGCCGGAAACTGCGGTCGCTGCCGCCGCCCGCTTCAAACGGAACCACGAGTTGAACGGGCCGGGCGGGAAACCGGTCAGCCGACAAGGTCGCGGATGGCCAGGCAGCGGTCAAAGAAGCCAGTGCGGCCAGTTTCAAAAAATCCCGTCGATTGCAATACATTTTAGACTCTCCTTTTCAGGACTGTGAAAATTGTTTTTTAACCGTCAGACGGGCAGCTGCCACTGATGGCCCAGCCACTTGTTGAATTGTGCGCAGGCGCTGGGTGAGCCGGGCATTCCGGCAAAAGGATATAAGGTTATTTCGCCCAAGCGTACTCCGCATGTCGTGTTATACATGTCTGCACGGATGAAATCCAGCCCCTGGCCCAGGCGCTGTGCCGCCGCGATCATCTCGTCAAGCGCAGCGGGTCTTCGATAAAGATTCTCGTCAAGAAGCGGTTTTGTCTGTGTCGAAGCGAAAAGTTTCCAGTCGTCGTTGAAAAACAGCCGGTCGGCCCGGTTGATCCGGAAAACAGCCCCGACCACGCAGATGGCCCTGACTGATCCGTTCATGACGTGCAATTTGTAGTCGCGCAGGGGACCGCCGCCTGCCTGATAAAATGCTTCCTCAACAAGAATTTTTGGTTCAATTTTCTGATAGGCCCACTCATCCGCCCGGTATCGGCTCCGAAGCCACGTACTGCATAAAGCGATGCTCTGCTCGCGCGTCAATCTGAATTTTTCAATATCATCCGCAGCGGCAGGTGAGCCGTCCGGCCTGATAAAAGCGTCTCCGTTGCCGAAATAATAAAGTTTTGAATTGAAGCAGGCGATGTTCCAGGTGCAGCCGTGGTTGGCTTTGATGAAATAATTTTCGGGCAGCTGATTAAACGGAATAGTTTCGGGGCTGTTCGTGACATGATACACCTTTGCCGATTCGACGCCCCGATCAAGGGCGTATTGCCTGGCTCTGACTTTATCCTGAAGAGTGACAAACAGAGGATTGCGGTCGAGTTTCATGCGCCTGCGCACCTTCCAGGCAAAACTTTTATTCCGGGCTTCCTGCCAGGCCATGAGACTCGTGGAAACGAGGTTGAACAGTTTCCCGTGCCGACGGGTCTCGATTTTCCTTGTGCGATGGATCATGGACAATACTTTCCGGCATTTCTACCCCTGTTTGTTGAGCAGTTCGGCCTGGTGGTGTGAGGCGAGCGCGTCGATCATGGAACTGATGTTGCCGTTGATGAAACTGTCCAGATCGTAGCGGGTCAGATTAATGCGGTGATCCGTAATGCGTCCCTGCGGATAATTGTAGGTGCGGATGCGTTCGGACCGATCGCCGGTTCCCACCTGGCTTTTGCGTGTTTGGGCCTGTTCGGCATTCTGCTTTTGCACCATGGCGTCCAAGAGTCGAGCCCGTAAAACCTTCATGGCTTTAACCTTGTTTTTGAGCTGGGATTTTTCATCCTGGCAGGTGACCACTAATCCTGTCGGCAGATGGGTGATGCGAACAGCGGAATCGGTTGTGTTGACGCTCTGGCCTCCGTGGCCGGTTGAACGGTAAACATCAATGCGCAGGTCATTTTGGTCGATGGTCAATTCCACGTCTTCCGCTTCCGGCATGATGGCGACAGTGACTGCCGAGGTATGAATTCGTCCCTGCGCCTCCGTGGCGGGCACTCGCTGGACCCGGTGCACGCCGCTTTCGTATTTTAAACGGCTGTAGGCCCCTTTGCCTTCGATCTGGGCGATGATTTCCTTGAAGCCGCCCATGCCCCCCGACGGTGATGAGCTGACGATTTCCACACGCCAGCCCTGCGCTTCGGCATAGCGCGCGTACATTCGGAATAAATCACTGACAAACAGGCCGGCTTCGTCGCCGCCCGTGCCCGCCCGGATTTCCAGAAAAACATTTTTATCGTCGTTGGGATCTTTCGGTAAAAGTAAAAGTCTGATTTTTTCTTGCAGATCAGCCCGCTCTTTCTCGAAAAGCGGCATTTCCTCCTTAACGATCGCCCTTAACTCTTCATCGTTTTCTGAAAGCAGAGCCTGATTATCGGCAATAAGTGCGTTGATTTTTTCATATTGACGGATGGTATCGACCAGTTCGCTCAGGTCAGAGTGCTCCTTGGCGTATTTCTGATACAACCCCTGTTTTGAAACGATCTGCGGGTCGGAAAGAAGCCCTTCGAGTTCCCGGTAGCGGAGTTCAATATCCTGAAGCTTGTTTAATAAAATATCCATGAGTTTACCTGATCGGCATGTTTTCAGTTAATGTGGGTTGAGGGGGTAAAGATGCATTTATAGCGCTCTTCTTTTCAGGGAGACGCAGCTATAAATGCCGGGAATGTCGTGACGCGCTGATCATGGGGACAAAATCCAAAAGGGTATGCCCGCAGGGGCAAATCAAGCCTTTGCTTTTTTTGTTGTTTTCTTTGCAGCAGGTGCGCTTGCGGCTTTGGGTTCGTATTTCTTTTTGAATTTCTCGACGCGTCCCGCCGTATCTATAAGTTTTTGTTTGCCGGTGATAAAGGGATGGCAGTTGGAGCAGATATCTATTTTGATGTCTTTTTTCGTCGATCGTGTTTCAATCACGTTTCCGCACACGCAAGTGATGGTTGTTTCTTTATATTCCGGGTGAATGCCTTCTTTCATTTTCCTTCTTCCTCCTGATCCTCTATCCGCGTTGTCCGGTAAAGGTCTCTGTAATTTTAAGCAGATGCGCTCTCTATATCATAAGTATTAAAAATTCAAGTGAATTATTGACGGGATTTAACCGCTCTTTATCATTATGAATTCATGGAATCCAGGAACTCCTGGTTGGTTTCCGTTTTCTTGATTTTCCCGATGATGAATTCCATCGCATCAACCGGGTTCATTTCCTGCAACAGACGGCGCAGAATCCAGACGCGGTTGAGATTGGCTTTGGGGATCAGTAATTCTTCCTTGCGTGTTCCGGACCGGATCAGGTCGAAGGCGGGGAAGATCCGGCGATCGGCAATGCGGCGGTCCAGATGCAATTCCATGTTGCCGGTGCCCTTGAATTCTTCAAAAATAACTTCGTCCATGCGGCTGCCCGTGTCGATCAAGGCCGTTGAAATGATGGTCAAACTGCCGCCGTTTTCAATGTTGCGCGCGGCACCGAAGAAGCGTTTGGGCTTATGCAAAGCGTTGGAATCCACGCCGCCGGAAAGGACCTTGCCGGAGGGCGGCACAACGGTGTTATAGGCGCGCGCGAGTCTTGTGATCGAATCAAGCAGAATGACGACGTCCTTTTTGTGTTCGACGAGACGCTTTGCTTTTTCGATAACCATTTCAGCTACCTGTACGTGGCGGGTGGCCGGTTCATCGAAAGTCGAAGAGATAACTTCACCCTTGACACTGCGTTGCATGTCCGTGACTTCTTCGGGGCGTTCGTCAATCAAAAGCACCATCAAAACGACTTCTTTATGGTTGGCCGTGATGCTGTGGGCGATGTCCTGCAATAAAACGGTTTTACCGGCGCGCGGCGGTGAAACGATTAGGGCGCGCTGCCCCTTACCGATTGGCGCGAATAAATCCAGTGTTCGGGTGGAGAAATTCTCCGGATCAAATTCCAGATTCAGTTTTTCCTGTGGATAAAGAGGGGTCAGGTTGTCAAAGAGGATTTTGTCGCGGGCGGATTCGGGGCTTTCAAAGTTAACCTCGTCAACTTTCAACAATGCGAAGTATTTTTCACCTTCCTTGGGGGGGCGGACTTCGCCGGCAATGGTGTCGCCGGTTCTTAAATTAAAGCGGCGGATCTGTGACGGGGAAATATAAATGTCGTCGGGGCTGGGCAGGTAGTTGTAATCAACCGCGCGCAGGAAGCCAAAACCGTCCGGCAGAATTTCCAGAACGCCGGAACCGGATATCACACCGTTTTGTTCGGCCTGGGTTTGCAGGATGGCAAAGATCAGATCCTGGCGGCGCATGCCGCTGGCCCCCGGCACCTCCAGCTCCTTGGCCAAATTGTTGAGCTCGCTGATAGGCAGCCTCTTAATGTCTTCGATGTTCATAAATATTTCCTTAATTTAGATTAGTA
>CAZDYR010000012.1:0-9349 GCA_964509625.1 uncultured Smithella sp.
CCAGGGGTAGGCGGGCTGGTCCCAGACCTGGGCGTTAAAGATCAAGGTTTCCGGGTCCTGGTGGACACGGCGCGCATACGCGGGAATGCGGTCACCGCGTCCTGCCGGCCATTGCATTTCAAGGCGGTAAAGATCGCCATGCGATAAAAAGTTTTCAGGCAGATGGATTTCCCAAACGCCGTCGTCGCTGATGCGTCTCAGCGCAAAGGCTGTTTGCGGCTTCCAGTCGGTCATGCTGCCAATCAGAAATATGGACGTCGCGTTTGGCGCCCATTCCCTGAAAGTCCATTCCTGTGAACCCTTATGCAATCCAAAGTATTCATGGCCGGACGCAAACCGAGCCAGGGATATATTTTCACCGATCAGTTGCTTTTCGAGGCTGATCATGCGATTCAGCCGGCGTTCAATGGTGTCCGCGTAGGGACGCAGATAAGGGTCGCCATCCAGAATGATTTGCAACAGGGAGCGTGAAGAATCTGCTGAGCGTTCAATGTCTTTCAGTCTCTTCTGTTTGTCCGGCATCATTTTATCATTCCGTGTTAAAGTCCTGATACGGTCATTCGATCGTTATGGAACATAAACCGGTCCGGGAAGTCATGATGGCTGGATGAACGGCCGGTTCAGCATTTTTTCATAAAGATCAATATACTGTTTTGCCGTTACGGCGTGATTAAAAGAGGCCCGGCTTTCACTCATAATGCGCGAGATCTGTTTTTCTTTGATCCGGGGAGACATTTGATAAAAGGAAATCGCCTGATCGATTGCCCACGTCAGTCCCTGCGAATCATAGGTTTCAAACAAAATGCCATTCCCGGTAGATTTGTTAACATTTAACTGCTGAATCGTATCGTGAAGGCCGCCCGTATCGCGGACAACCGGCACCGAACCATAGATGGGGGCGATCATCTGAGGCAGACCGCAGGGCTCAAAGGCGGAAGGCATCAGAATGAAATCTGATGCGGCATAGGCGAGCCGGGTAAGGTTTTCGTTAAAATCGCATACGGCCACCCGTCCGGACAAATTAAACTGCCAGACAATCTGTCGGATGTATTGCTGAAATTCACCATCGGCCACAAATACGATTTGCATGGTAAGTTCCCAATACCTGGAGATCACCTCGTAAAGAATGTGCGCGATCAAGGGGCTGCCTTTTTGAATTCGGTCCAATCTTGACGGCCAGAAAAAAAGCGGCGCTTGCGTGTTTTCAAAGAGGCGTAGGTTTTTTTGAAGGTGAAGCTTATTTTTTGATTTGCCCTCGGTAAATTTTTTTGCGGAATATGGAAACATGAGCGCTGAATCGTTTTCCGGATTTAACGAAGGGTCGGGGCTGTTTAATATTCCGGAGGCGCAGTCCGCCTTCCACTTGTAGGTCAGTTCCTGTCTCAGAGGTTCTTCAATGAACGGATGTTTGCCTTCCACGATTTCAAGAAGAAACGTGGGACTTACCGTGTTGATGAAATGCGCGGCAAAAACACCGCTTACCAGAAAGTCCACGGGGTTTGTTTCCCGGGTTTCTTCATAGCGAACGGGCGGCCTCATGAAAAACAAATGTTTCCAGAACAGGGCCGCGTCTATTCCGTGATCTTCAATTTCAGCCAGTGTCTTTTTCACCGTGAAAATATTATGAATGGTAAACAGGCATGGGATGCCAAGCTCACGGGCCTTGGCCGGCAACAGTCCCGTCATCCAGTCATTACAATGAATAAGATCCGGCTTGACAACGGGGATAATATTATTGATGACCTCTCTCTGGAATGCCATTGAGATTTTGATGTTCTCCCAGCCGTAACAGGAATAAACAGAATCCATATAAAAGAAAGCACGATCTTCGGCCAGGTGGATCCGTTCGCGCGGCATTCTTTTGTTAATCGTGTGGTATTCATCTCTGAAAATGCTTCCCGATTCGTGATGGAAGATGCTCCGGTAATCAGGCAGGGCGACGTGAACATCTCCTCCCTGCTCAAACAGGGCTGCAATGAGCGCGGCGGAAACGTCCGCCAGCCCGCCGGCTTTCGCTTTCAGGTTGCTGGCCATCCTGCCCATGCCTTCCGGAAGGTACGTTACTTCCGGGGTGACAATGAGAACACGAGGTTTTTTTCTTCGGCGAAAAATTTTCACGGTCGTCTTTCCAGGATACTTTTTTTAAATAGTAAAATGAAGAACTAAACCGAAAACGATCGCACAAAGTCTCCCAATGAAGTTGAACGCGGAATTAATCAAAAGTGCCAAAAGATGTTGCGCAATTCGGGAATCGATTAGGATCAGAAATTATTTCATGCCCAGGTAATCAACCCGGGAGTGTATTTAATAAAATGATCCGCCCTGGGAGTTATTCTCGCGGTGAAGCCGAATCGGCCGGCAACCTGACAGAGCAATGAGCATTCGTAGCGATAAAGGCCGCTGCCGAGATTGTCCGCGACAGTCATGGCTTGTGTTTCTCCATCCGCGATGCATTCAACTGTTTTTAGCCGGCCGTAGAATAACTCCACGTCAACCTCCTGAGGCGTGACGTCGCCAAGGTGGACAACCGTCGAAACAGTCAATGATTCGCCAACCCGCAGTGACCCTCCGTCCTTTTTTACCGGTGGTTCGATGGATAGGGTACACCATTTATCGCGAAGACGTTCATGAGCATTTTTTAACCGGGTGGCCTGGGCCGCCCGGTCCCGGGTCAGGTCATAGTATTGCTCCATGGCGGGCGTATAGAAGGTGTCTTTGTATGTGGCAACCATCTTTTGCGCGCTGAACTGTTCCAGCGCCATTCGAATGGACGCTTTCATCATGGCCAGCCATCGCAGGGGAATTCCGCCGTTTTCTCTGTTATAAAAGCAGGGAATTACATCATTTTCCAGAACGTTATACAATGCGTGACTTTCCACCGCGTCCTGGTAGTGATGGTCCGAGAAATCTTCTCCTGTGCCGATGGCCCATCCGGTTTCCGGTGTGTATCCTTCACACCACCAGCCGTCGAGGATGCTGACATTGAGGACTCCGTTTGCCGCGGCTTTCATGCCGGATGTTCCACAGGCCTCCAAAGGACGCCTTGGCGTGTTCAGCCACACGTCAGCTCCCTGAATAAGGTGACGTGCGATGTCAATGTCATAGTCTTCGAGAAAGAGTATTTTGTGACGGTAGGCGGAATTTCTGGCGAGATGAACAATTTGCTGAACAAGCTTTTTCCCCTCATTATCCATGGGATGTGCTTTTCCGGCAAAGATAAACTGAACGGGATATTGTTCATTTTTTAAGATAGCTTCCAGCCGTTCCATGTCATTGAGCAGCAGGTTCGAACGCTTATATGCGGCGAATCTTCTCGCGAAGCCAATGGTCAATACATCATCATCCAGAACGGACTCTGCTTCCTTCATGACATACTTGGGAGCGTTTCGCCTTCCATACTGGCGAACCATCCATTTTCTGCATGAACGGATTAATCTTGTTCTGTTCATTTCATGAGCGCGCCACAATTCTTCGTCATAGATATCGTCAATCCGGTTGGCCAGATCCGTGTTCCAGGTTTTCACCGGCCAGTCCCGGCCGAGATACCGCTCAAACAGATTAGAATTGTCAATGGATATCCAGGAAGGAATATGCACGCCGTTGGTAATGTGGCTGATGGGAATTTCTTTTTCAGGTATGCCGGGCCACACAAAAGACCACATGCACCGGGCGATGGAGCCATGAAGCCGGCTGACGCCGTTTCGGTTTTGCGTCAGATGCAGCCCCAGAACAAACATGGAAAAGGGATTCTCTCTGTTGTCATGGTTTATCTGCCCCCACTGCAAAAGGTCGTCGGCGGAAAGTCCCAGATCTTTCTCAAAAGAAACCAGATAAGGCCTGACCTGGTCAAACGGAAATTCATCATGCGCGGCAAGTACGGGAGTATGCGTCGTTAAAACCGTTGTTCGAGCGTTGATTTCCACAGCGGTCTTCAGATCCACATGGTATTGCGATCGAATCTGGGCCAGCCGTTCAATATTGCAGAAAGAACAATGGCCCTCGTTGATATGACAGACAATCGGGTTGATCCCCATTGCCTTCAAAGCCCGCATGCCGCCGATTCCTAAAATAACCTCCTGCGCCAGACGCACTTTACCGTCGGAATGGTACAGACGTGAATTGATGTCGCGGATGATCTGCCCGTTTTCCTTAATGTTTGTGTCCAGAAGATAAAGGGGGATTCTTCCGACCATGATTTTCCAGATCATCAGCTGAATAGTTCCGTCCGGACCCTCAATGGCAATATGCAAGTCATGGCCGGCGGAATCTTTAACGCTTTCGACAGGCAGAGTGTTGAGGTCTGTTTCCGGATATTCCTCCTGCTGCCATCCGTCATGATTTAAAAATTGATAGAAGTATCCGTTGCGATAAAACAGACCCACGCCCACCAGGGGGAGATCCAGGGTGGATGCGGCTTTCAGATGGTCTCCGGCCAGAATGCCAAGACCGCCTGCCGATAACGGAAGGCACTCATGAATGCCAAACTCCATCGAAAAATAGGCTATGACATCATGTCTCCCGCCTGTTTGTTTCCTCGACAGGCCCAGTGGCTCAATCACCTGGTTTGTGAACTGCGCCCGAACGTCTTCCATATGGCTTAGAAAACTGTCATCTGCTGCCAGCGCATCCAGTTTTTTTTGTTCAATGAGGGTCAGAAAGACCACAGGGTTTCTTCCCGATTCATTCCATAACCTTGGATTGATCCGCCTAAAGAGCTCAATGGCGTCCAGGCTCCAGCTCCACCAAAGATTACCGACTAGTGTTTCCAGAAATTTCAGCGGTTCCGGTATATAGGGGAAAACCTGAAATGTTTGCAGATAACTCATTTGCGCCACCCCTAAAAATGGTTTAAACAATAACAACGGAGTTTTCGCAGTTACCGTATTCGCTTCTTACGTATTTATCCGCTTGCCAGTCATTTTCCCAAATTTTTTCATCAATCAGATAGCGGAATTGGTATTCCTTGTTTGCTTTAAGATCCAACTCCAGTGTAAAGGTGCCGCTTTTCAGTTTTTTCATGGGGCAGTCTTTAATGCTCCAGTTATTGAAGTCTCCCACAACCATGATGGATTTTGCCCCCATGGATGCTTCCCGGGGGACTTTGAAAGTTACTTTGCAAAGATCGCTGTTTTTCTTTTTTTGCTTTTTCGTGATCATGTCGCCCTCCTGAAATGTTGATAGCAATGGAACGATTTCGCCATTTACGTGTTCAGGGAAAAGCGCAATTAAACAGCCGGGATTAAAATTAGCCGCAACGCGACGAAAAACGAGCAGAATCGGAGGAAGATAAGGAATGTTTAGTAAATGGCAAAGATCTGAACATTGATCCATCCCATTCGTCGGGAAATTATATCAGAAAAAACTTAATAATCAATTGCTTCTTGGTCAATAGATCATTTTGGTAAAATATCGAAAGCCGCGTAAAATTATGAAATTAAATAAAGGAAGTAAGGCTATCTTAGTATTCGTTCAATGTATTCAATAGTTTCCAAACCCGAAACCATTCGGAAAGGCTCCAGGCCTGAGCGTCGCATCCTCTTGGGGCATGAGGATAATCGCCGTCAAGTATTTCCGGAAAATGATCGACGCAGCCTTTCTCCATGATTTCCAGGCTGCTGGATAACAGAGAGCGGGCGGCCTCCATTCCAATTACCCCGTACACTTTTACGTAAGCTTCGCAATAGGCGGGAAAAGGCCAGAGCCAGGCGGTGCCGTTATGATAGGCCGGTTTTCGGCTGGTATCTTCATCTCCGGTATAGCGGCCCCGGTAAGGATAAAGAGGATTGCTGATCAACGTTCCATTTTGGATGATGGAAAGCGGGTAGTCGGTCGGTGCGTCCGCCAGGCTTCTGATGGCGCCGGGGACCAGCAGAGACTGGCAGGCATCGAGGATCGCTCTGCCGATTGTCCTGTCCGACACAGCACCCAGTGTAATGGCCAGCAACTGATTGGGCCTTAGGGCATCGTCGGTCACGCCGCATTTTGCCGCATCGCCGGGGGCGGCGTGGAGACAATCAGCCAAGTATCCTTTTTTCAGGGTGAATAAATCCGTAATGTTTTTTGAAACATCATGGGACAGCCTCTTCCAATCATGCCCACCGTTTTTGTCGATGGTCGACAGGAAGACAAGCGCCGCGTACCACAGAGCCTGAATCTCGATGCAGTAACCCTGGCGGGGTGTGCAGGCTGGATGGTTGGTGTCCATCCAGGTAAAGCAGGCCGGACTGTAAATGAGGCCGGATAAAGGATCCATGCGAACGTGCGTGGCGGTTCCTTCAAGATAATGATGTCCGATTGAAATCAGGATATCTTTGATGGTTCTATGGTCGCATGTTTGGGTCAGGAACGTCGTCGAATTCTCCTTATTGATCAGATCCGCGCAGGCAACAATAAACCACAACGGTGCGTCGGATGTTGTTCGGTTGCCTGTTCGGTTGCCGTGGATCATATTAGGCAATGTGCCTCGATCTTCCAGGCCGCCAAATAACGTAAGAATCGCCCGGGCCTCTTGGGTCATGCCTGTCTGGATAAGGCATCTGGAAAAAATTAGCGAATCTCTTCCCCAGTCCAGAAACCATGGGTAGCCCGCAATGACGGATTTCAAATGGTTACGCTTGACAATAAAACAGTTCAGGGCATTGTGAAGGGACTTTTCCAGTGGGCGCGGTACAGGTGTGTCTTCAAGGTCGATTTCAGGCGACAGATGCGCTGAGAAAGAGGTCTCTTGATTGACCCGGGCTGTGAGAAAAACCGTTTCACTGCCCTTGATCAACGCGGAGTAATATCCGGGGCTCCACAGGTCGGAGTTGGCATCAAGTCCTCGTTCTTCTTCTGAAGGGCGATGTACCATGTATTGCCATTGGGGCTGATGGACAAATATGCCTCTCGATATCCGCAGTGTCAATTTCCTGTCCTGCGCAGGGGCAAAAATAAACCCGGCGGGTTCAACAAGAATAGCGGCTGGCCAGGCATTTTCCGGGCCCTGGTAGGCTTTGGTGGTATCGTGGGAATTTCTATCCTCAATATCCGGCCGCAGGATCAATTGCACAGCTTCAGCGTCGTTGAGTTCACCCTTTCGCTTGCCGGAAGGAAGTCTATGAAACGATAGGCTGACGCCGTTTTCATCGTCGAGCATTCTTACCGTCACTTGAAGATCGATTCTCTCACCCTGTCCGGTGGGGATTTTATATTTCCAGAATCCGCTATTGCCTTCCGATTGGAAATATTCGAGGCTGTCGAAGCTGATTTCCTGCGAATAGCCCTGATAGACGATCCAGCCTCTGCACCGGGTAAACATGATCCGACGGTCTTCCGGAAAGTCTGGATTGAGATTTGCCGCCAGAAGCGCGTCATATTTGCTCGACAATTTCCCCCAGCGGATATTGGCTCTGCACATGGCGCCTCTGCCATTGGTGGACAAAAACAGATGCTCATCTTTCAGTAGTTTGAGCCTATCAAGCTGTGTTGGAGTGGTCAGAAGTTTTGCCTCGCTTAAAAAAAACAGGGGAGCTTTTTCGTGACGGATGCCGTTCTTTTCAAAGACGGTGATTTTTAAAGCGCGGTGAACGGCAGTAGCTGCATCTCCTGATGTTGTAAACAGGATAAAATGTGTTCCGTCGCTTGCGGGGATGCTTTCTTCACAGGAGATGACGCGTTCGCTTTCTTCCCATCCATCAACGATTGCCGCCCGGAACGGGTCGTTTGCTTTCAGCAGGAGGAAGTGTTTCGGCGGCAGCAGAACTTCACGCTTGAGGTCGCGGGGCCATTGCCAGAAGACAACCCGGTGTTCGCCGCTTTCCTTGTTCCAGGACCGGCAGAATTCAACCGGATCACCGGCCAGCCGGTCGGCGGCGGACGTCAGGTCCATGTCCGACAGGTCCTGCGTACCGTGATCATAACAAAATATGTCCAGCACCTTTGCTTTTAACTTTTGCCGTAATAACCGGTCCGGAAGGAAAGAAAGATTTTCCGGCTGATCAAGCAGTTTCAGGTCGTTTTCGTCTGCCGTCAGACACAACACCTGGCCGGGTGACAGCCTGCAGGAAAGAGCATCGCCGCGGCTTGTCACAAACACTTTGTTTTCAGTTAAAAGATCAATCCACGGGGTTTGGGCCATGTCTGTCTGAAATTCCCAGCGCGCTTCAACCGCATGTTCATCGTCGAGGTTGACGACGACAACCAGTTTTTTCTCCGATGGCTTGTGTAAACGTGACAGGACAATGAAATTGCCGTTGCCCTGCTGAATCAGTTTTAAATCAACCTCTCCCCAAAAAGCCGGATGCGCGCGAAGCAGGACATTCAAGCGGCGAATCGCTTGCACCTGATTGATTGGGTTACCCCAGTTGAGCGACCTCGCTTCATGGACACTTATTTTGGTGGCGGCAAACCATTCCACCCCATTGGCAAAGCCGAATCCTCCCCGGGAGGAACAAAGGGCGCAAAGCGCTGTGCGCATTCTCGCGAAGGTCTGTGAACGCGCGGCCAGTCGATCATTGTCATGCGTTTCCGCGTAGTGGATCATAATCCCGTCTTGCCTGGATGTGTCGATAGCCTCGGGCAGGTAATTTTCTATTTGTACGCGGCTGTAGTTCTGAAATAACTCAGAATAGGCCCAGTTCAAATTTGCTTGGTTGAGCAGATCGCGGGTCACGGAGATTTCGCCTCCCAATCCTTCCAAAAGAAAGATCGTGTCCGGGAATTGTTCTCTGACGGTGGCTATAATATACGTCCACGCGAGCCGCGGAATCATGTATCCGGCATCGCAACGGAAGCCGTCAACTCCCCGCCGGCACCATGTCAGAAACACGCCCGCAATATATTTCCACAAGTCTTTTTGCGAATAATCCAGGCTGGTCAGATCCTGCCAGGTAACCCCCCATGCGCCCGGACTTTGAATGCCGCCTTTGGGATCGCGTAGCAGCCAGTGGGGATGGGTTTCGTGCAATGTTGCGGCCCATCCGGTATGATTGACGGCAATATCAATAATCAATTTTGCCTGGCGCCGATGAATGGCGTCAACCAATTCAATAAACTGTTCAAGCGGGGTTGCCTGAATGTCAAAGATAGCCAGCGCCGGATCAAGGCCTGTGAAATTGAGGGCCGCGTAAGGGCTTCCGAACCGCCCCATCCGGCCATAGGTTGTCGGTGTCGGGTGGATGGGAAGCAAATGCACAAAACGACAGCCCAGCTTTCCGATAATGAAGTCCAATTCTCCAATCAAATCCCGAAAGGTGCCTGATCGGGGAATGACGGTGTACCCTTTCTTATCCAGACGATCAATGCATTGGCTGTCGGATGCATCGGGAAGATGGTGGCCATCCTTGTTTATCCCGAATTGCCGGACAAAAGC
>CAZDYR010000012.1:9359-16138 GCA_964509625.1 uncultured Smithella sp.
ACCTCATTTAAAGGAAGGGTAATGGTGAATTGATGAGGATCCGTTTGCCGCATGGGGATGTCAAACCAATCTGTCCCCAGCGGCGGTATGTTTCTGTCCACGGAATCGATGACCGCTTTACGCGTGATAGAGGCATGGCCGATGTTGGTGCGGATCCAGGCCCTGCCCTCTGCCGGTTCGACAAGTGAAAGCGTGAACGTCAGCGTGTCGCCGCGAAACACGACCATTCGCGACCCGGGCACGGGAAATTGCAATATAGGGTTTAGAGTCTTCATTGCCTAAACCGTCTAATATGTCAAAAGATACCTCATGAACGCTACAGGTGGTAATACAAAAAAATGCGCTGGTTCCTGATAAAGAGATGCACTTGGAGTCTGACCTTCTGTTGAAAGCATCATACCATAAAAAAAGGATAACGTCAGTTGATAAATTTCACTGCGGCATGGAAGACGCCAGTCGTGGAAAAAGTTTGAGTACTCGAAATGAAGAATGCCATTTCGACAGAACATAACCCGGCTGGGTTTAAATGACTTCAATGCCTTCAATTTGAAATTTCGTGCCGGCAATCAGTGTGTAATTTTGTTTGGAACAATACGGACAGAGAATGTCCTCGCCGGAATACTGGTCCCGATTGATTTCAAAATCTTTATCACAGTCATGACAGTGACAGACAATGGGATCGGCAAGAACAAGAATTTCCGCGCCTTCGGCGGGTGTACCGCGGCTGATATACTGGAAGTAATGCGTGATCCATTCCTTCTTGATGTCGCGCAAAGCGCCCAGTCTGAGAACGATAGTGACGACTTTCTTTGCGTTGGTTTTTTGCGCGTATTTAAGCGCGGTATTCAGAATATTTTGGGTCAGCCCAAGCTCGTGCATGGCAGGCGGCCTTATTGCTTTTCAGCGGCTGCTTTTCGTATCCGGTCGATTTCCGCCCGTTCCACCGACATCCGGTCCTGGCTGTCGAAAAAATGATCATCCAGCGGCAGCATCAGCTGATCGTCCGGCTTGCGCTCCAAAATCAGGGATTTCGTGGGACAGGTGGTGACGCACAGGCCGCAGCCGAAACACTTATCTTTATCAAAGACAACCTCACCTTGATCATTGACGGTCATTGCTTTGGGCGGGCAGCGCCCGGCGCATTTGCCGCAGTCGATACAGCTTTCCGAATCTTTGGCGCATTTGTAATTGCTCCAGGATTCAAAACCCGTACCATGGTGGATTTTGGCGGCCATGAGAAATCCGCAGTGGCATTTGGAACAACTGCAGAATCCGCCGCAGGTTCTGGCATGCGACAATTGAATGAAGTAGCCGACATCGTCGTCGCGGCGAAGAATTTTCAGTGCCTGCTCATTGGTCAGGACTCGCGGATGACCGATGCCGGTATCGAGAGAATACTGACCTGCCGCGCCGAACATCATACAGATGTTTAACTCATCCGTGCAACTGCAATGCCTTTTGGAAAATGTGGCGACCTTGCGGCAGGCGCAGTCAGTGGCGACAATCAGCGTCTGTTTTTTGATGACGGCCTCAATGTCGTCTTCAGCCAGCAATTTATCGTCTTTGACGACGTCCCGGCGGATGGGAACGACGCGGGCAATGGGGATAGAATAGTCCATCAAAACTTTCCCATAGCCGTTGGCGTAATAATGCCCCATGTTGATTGCGTCTGCCGGTTCAATTCGGTCGACATTGAATTCCCAGATGCCGTGAATAAAGGGAATGATCCGGTATTTTTTCTGGCCGTTGATATGCTCAAAATACAACAAACCCCGGTTCCCCATCGATTCGAGCTTTTGCGCTGTTTCTTCAACACTCAAGCCCAGGTCGGCCGCCGCCTCGACAGACGTGTGAAAACCACGCTTCATTTTAATGAAAATCTCGGCATCTTCGGGAGAAAAAACTTTTTTCAAGAACGATAGTTCCGAGCCGTTTTCGGTTTTGGGATATCCTTTGGTCAGTGAATCGAGTTTCTGCCTCAATTTTTCGTAGACGTCTTCCATTTATGCTAATCTTCCCTTTTGTAGTAGCCCGCCCATTTCTTGTCAATTTGCCGCTGGATCTCGTCGATCTGCTCATCCGTCAATACTTTAAAGCGCGACTGCGAGCGGAAGTATTCACGGACCGGGACAAGTTTGCGCTTCTCCAGCAGCTTTTCGGAAGCTGCGGTCAGCTTGAATTCGCCATTGACGATTTCATAAAGGTCATAATAGCCGGTTTCCACAGCAAGGCGGCCGATCTTGATGCCGTATCGCGGGTCGTATCCCCACCCCGGCGGGCAGGGAATGTGAATATGAAAATACTTAGTACCCGGCATATCCAGGCAGTTTTTAACCTTGTCGTACAAATCCAGCGGATAGGCCGCCGAACAGGCGGCGACATAACTTAAATTGTGCGCCGCCATAATAGCCGGTACATCTTTTTTCTGCTGAAGCTTGCCTTTGAACGGCGTGTTGGCCGTAATCGCCCCGATGGGCGTGGTGCCGGAGCGCTGAACACCGGTGTTCATATAGCCTTCATTATCGTAGCAGAAGTAAATGAAGTTGTCACCGCGTTCCGCCGCGCCGGAGAGCGCCTGCAAGCCGATGTCGCTGGTTCCTCCGTCGCCCGCCCAGGCGGCAACCGCTGTATGCTTATTGCCCTGGGTTTTCAGCGCGGCCAGAATGCCCGTGGCAGCGGCGGCCGTGGAGGCAAACGTCACATTGAGGCAGGGCAGTTTAGTGGAGGCCACCGGGAACAATCCCTGTAAAACCGTGAGGCAGCTCGGGGGAACAATCAGCATCGTATCCTTGCCCAGGGCTTTGAGGCCCACGCGGTAAGCGATGGCCAGGCCGCATCCTGTGCAGGCCCGGGTGCCCGGATGAACAAATTCTTCTTTCGGTAAACTCAATATAGTGCTTTTTGACTGCATGGAATACTCCTATAACTTGAGCCCGATCCAGACGGGATCTTTGGCAACTCTGCTCTCGGTCGCGGCTCTCAACATGTTGGTCAGATCTTCGGTACGAATGTCCCGCCCGCCGATGCCGGCAATGAAGTTTTGCACGAGAGGGAGATGGCCTGACCCCGCCAGATGTTCGTACAAAGCAGCTTTCAGATCCGACATTAATGCCCCTTCATAGCCGTAGCTAAGCGCCTTTTCAAAAACGATCGCGCCTTTTTTGCCTTTTAAAGCCCGGGCCACGGCTTCGTCCGGGAAGGGCCGGTAAAGACGAATGCCCATGACGCCGACCTTGACGCCTTCCTTTCTCAGCGCATCGACCGAAACGCGCATCTGATAGGTCAGCGACCCCATTCCCACGGCGACATAGTCAGCATCGTCACAGCAATAAGGCTCGATGTAGGGATCATTGCCACGCCCAAAAATGCCGGCAAATCTCTTTTCCGCGTCAGCCGCCACGGTGAGCGTCTTTCGCAAATCTTCCTGAAGCAGGTAACGGATTTCCATATAGCCGTGCGCCAACTCGCCATGTACGTCGAGCCTGACATCCGGCAGCGTCACGGTGTTGAGGTTGGCGGGCTGTTCGGGGTTGAGCGCGTAGTCCGGTTTAAAAGGCGGCAAAAACGCATCGACCCGGGCCTGATCCGGCAGATCAAACGGCATGTAAGTATGCGACAAAATATAGCCGTCGTAGCAGACCATGATCGGGATGCTGACTTTTTCCGCAATCCAGTACGCCTTGATGACGGTGTCGATGATTTGCTGATGATCCGAGCAGTACATCTGGATCCAGCCGGTGTCGCGCTGGGAGATGGAGTCCTGTTGATCGTTCCAAATGTTCCAGGGAGCGCCGACCGCGCGGTTGACGACGCACATCACAATGGGAAGCCTGGCGCCTGCGGCCCACTGGACCTGTTCGTGCATGTATAAAAGACCGTTGGCGCTGGTGGCTGTCGAGACCCGGGCACCGGCCGACGCCGCGGCGATACAGACCGCCAGCGCGGAATGCTCGCTTTCAACGGGAATGTATTCGGCATCCATTTCGCCCGCGTCCACATACTCGGAAAGTTTTTCCGTAAGCGGCGTCTGCGGGGTGATGGGATACGCCGCGATGACCCTGGCGCGGCAGAGCCTCACGCCCATGGCGGCGGCCACGTTTCCATTTTCAATAATATGCATGACGTTTACTCCTTGTCCTTGTCTTCATCCGCGAATTGGGCTTCATCCACCATGGTAATGGCTTTGGTGGGGCATTCTTCGGCGCAGATGCCGCAGCCCTTGCAGTATTCCAGATTGATCGTCGGCGGAATCGTGCGCGACACGACCACTTCCGGACAAAACAGCCAGCAGATGAAGCAGGCTTCTTTCCCGCGCTTGCAGGGAATGCAGACGCTGCGGTCCACCACCGGGCGTTCCACGCGCCATGATCCGGTCCGGCCGCCGTCGCCGGGGCCCGCTTCGCTGTGCGAAGTTTTTCTGCGATAATTGCGAGTGCCCATATTTATCCTCCCGTCACCGTGCGCTCGTAGGCCAGTCTGGCGGCGAGTGAATTGCGCTCGGGTCTCCGTGTGCTGAATTCGTCTTCAATGCCCGTAATCAGAATATCGATCCCCAGAAAGCTGATGGCTTTTTCGAGCGAACCGATGATGCCGGTGTTGACCATGCCGTGCGGCAGGCCCGCTTCCACCGAAATGGCCGTGATATCCGCCGTAGCCAGCTGAAAGTTTTTAAAGGAATAGGTCTCATGCGCCATCGGCGTGTTCAAAACGATCACCCCGCCGGTCTTCAGGCCGCCGGTCACATCCGCTTCTTTCAGCAGCAGATGGTCGAGGACGACCACCACATCCGGCGTTTCAATGGGCGACAAATCATAAATTTTGGTTTTGGATATTTTAAGCGACGTCATGACCGGCGCGCCTCTGCGTTCCGTTCCGAAGCTGGGCGCCATCACCACGCCTGCGTAGCCTTTGGCAAAAGCCGCGCTTGCGACGATTTTAGCCGCTGTGATCGCTCCCTGCCCGCCGCGACCGTGCCAGCGGATCTCAACATAATCTTTGTTCATAAAAACATCCTCGACTACTAGACTGTAGGCTATAGGCTGTTAGCCAGAGCCATATAATTAATTTTCTTTACCTTGATCCTTGGACCTTGAACCTCTTCTCACTACAATCATCACGATCCCGATGACCAGAATGATCACGACAAGCAGCGCTGCCACGGCGATGAGCGTCGGTTTCTCCGCCCGCGACAGAAGATTGACCGGATTCCAGCTCGGTTTTTCGATAATGCGGCCAAGTTTGCCTGAGTATTTATCCGGTATTTCGGGCAAACCATTGCCGTCAACGTCTTTAAACGTTTTTACATAATCGATCAAAGACAGCCATTCCTTGAGTTCCTGGATACCTGGCTTGGCTTTGTCCGCATCCACCAGCGCCTGAGACAAATCTTCAATGGGCCGACCGTTTTTATCCTTGGGAATGATTTCCAGAAACGAGTAGGTAAAGCGTCCGACCATCTTCAGAAAGGTGGCGTTATAGATATTGGCCGCCACTCGGTAGATCTGTTTGTTCCCCTGGCTGTAATCCAGCGGTTGATAACCTTCTTCTTCGCTTCCCATTGCAATGGCCGTCACTCGGTCGAAAAACATCCGGCGTGGGTTGTATTCGAACCGGATGCCGGACACCTGTAGAAAATAATCGTCGTTACTTTTCAAAGGCCGGACGCTCGTTAGAATTTCCATGGCCCGCTTAATTTCGTAGCCATAGAGATAAAAGCTGATCAAAGGATACCCCATGGAATCATCCGGGCCGAGTCCCAATGGAAATGTGCGGGTCAAGTCTCCGACGGTGATTTTCCCGGTCATCCCTTTGAGCAAGTCGTCGCGAATGATGCCGTTGGATTCCACGGCCACACGCACAAGGCTTTGCGGATCGCGGGGATCAGCATCAACCTGATTAACGGCCCGGCGTATTGAATCGGCCAAGAGATTTCCCAGCGATGATTCCCCGGCCTCACTGATCAAATCCCATTTTGTCTCAGCAATCACCTTGTTGTAGGATAGTTTCAGCGGCCCGAGAAATTCGTTGTCGAGCTTGTGTTTGAACAAATCAATAACGCGCTGAATGCCGGGATCGGCGGCAATGGCGCTTGTGATCGGTACCGGCGTGTAATTTTTCAAAGATGCCTTACCGTTGTTTAAAGCCAGATCCAGAATGCCGACCTGCTTACCGTAACACCAGGCCTGAACGATGACGGTGTCGCCAATGATTATCGGTTGATCCAATTTGGTATGGGTGTGTCCGCTGATTATGACGTCGATGCCTCTGACCTCCCGGGCCAGAATTTCATCTTCGGAAAATTTGGGATTGTCGTTCAAGCCGCCGTGCGACAGGCAAATGACCAGATCGACTTTTTCGCGATGGCGCAGGACATCAACCACATTGCGCGCCGTCGCGATCGGATCGCTGAAGGTGAGAGGTTTGGCAAAAGGCGAGAACTCCATGGCGCTTTTTCCGAAAAGGCCGAAAACGCCAATTCTCAGACCGTCGCGCGTAAGGATCGTGTAGGGTTTTACGCCTGCTTCGGCAAAAGCATCTTCCAGTGAAGCGAGAACCGGCTTTTGACGGTCAAAGATCGCCGAGGCGAAAACAATCGGCGGCAGGCCGCCTTTTGCTTTAGCGGACCTGAGTGTGCGGGCAAGCCCCGCCGGTTTAAGATCAAATTCGTGGTTGCCCAGTGTCACGGCGTCATACCCCATGGCCGAAAGCAGCCTGAGTTCAAACGCTTCTTCACGGGACAGCATGTGAAACAGGGAGCCCATGGTAAAGTCGCCCGCGTC
>CAZDYR010000013.1:0-15869 GCA_964509625.1 uncultured Smithella sp.
TTCGTCCCCCGGCGCCACAAAGGTCGGCACGTTCGGGGTCAATACAAAATGCCCGCGCACCGCCACCTTGCGTTGGGCCACGCCGACAGTGCCCGGAGTCACCGCCACGGCCATCAGCCGCAGGCTGCCGTTGAAATAGTCCGGTACGTTGTAAGTCAGATTTTTAAAAGTCGTGTCGGTGTTGATAATGCCCGACCAGTAAACGACCGGCGCTTCGCGTTTGCGCTTAAAGGGGTTCAGGTTTTTGCCGATGGCCGCCCGTCCTTCGGCGTCGCCTCCCGGGGCCGACATCTCCTGCACCAGCCGGTATTCAGGCAGGATGAGGTCCAGGATTTGCGAGGTCTGCACGGCCAGGGCGCGCTTGCGGAAGAAATGAGACAGCGGGTCGGGTGTTTTGTATCCCGCCACCTGCAGGATGCCTTCGTCCACTGCGAACACGACGATTTTGCCCGGTCGTTCGGTCTTAAACCGGATATGCAGAGGTTCTCCGGGACGGACCAGATCTCCCGCTTCCAGGCTGACCGGGTTTTCGCGTTTCTGGCGGCTGACGGAGAACGGCATCACGCCGTAAGACAGCGGGCTGGTAAAGATCTCGGGGGAGTCCATCGCCCGCACAAACGCGACGTTCACATAACCGTTTCCTTCGAGGTCTGCCGGCACGCGGATGCGCGCAACGCTGGCGGTCGATTTGGTGGCAAACCACTTCCAGGCATAAACCCGGTCACGCTCGATAGTGATCAGACCGGCGCCGGTGTATGGCGCCTTGATCTGCAACTCGATTTCCTCGCCTGCGGCGTAATCGGTTTTGTTCAGTTTGATCTGCAGCTCCGCGCTTTTTTCCAGCGAACGGGTCAGGTTGGCTTCGCCCACCACGCTGAATTCAACGCGGTTGAGCTCGATGTCATTGTCCGACCGGATAATCAGCGCGAAATCTCCGGCTTGTTTTGTCGGTAATGCATACCTTAACCCCGCCGCCGGTATCTTCAGGTCTTTTTTGCTGACTGTAATTTCTTTGCGCACCGATTCGTATTTGAACGTTCCATTGGGCTGCTGCGCGAGGACGGACACATGGCGCAGCTCCACCACGTGTGCTTTAATGCCATCCACCTTGATTTTATTCAGACTGGAATTGACCGCGATCAGATCGACGCTGCGCGGGGAGTTCTTGTGCATATAGCGCAGGTCACCGTCCGGTTTGGACCCGATGAGATAGACCAGCGGCGATACCAGGATGGAGCTTTCAGACACCACACCGCGTCCGCCGGCCGCCTCATAGCCTTCGGCGATAAAGTTCAAACGGTAGGTGGCCTTGTCGAAACGTTCCAGGTTTAGATCGAAACGTGCTTCGCCCTTGTCGTCGGTGACGCCGTTCGCCAGACTTTCGCTGAAACCGTTTTTAGCGTGAATCGGATCATAAAAATGATAATCCGCATAGGCACGGAATGACGGATAAGCCGGCGACAGTGATATGCTTGCCGCGACACGCCGAGCGGTGGCCGGTGTGCCGAAAAGATTACGCAGCGTTACCAGGCCCGCCAGGTCTTTGGGCGCCACCCAGCCCTGTGCCGGCCCGGAGGAAAATCGCGTGGAAATATTGAGCCGGTCGGGTAGAAACTCCTCAACGCGCACCGTCCTGGAGCCAAGGAGGTTGGCGCGGTACCCGTCCTTGACGATATAAATGCTTGCCGTGTAATTTCCCGTGGGCGATGTCTCCTCGGTGGTGTAACGCATTTCTTCAAAACCGGCGGCGGAGAGGCTGATCTTTCGCCTGTAGATCTCCAGCCCGCGGGCGTCGCTGATAACGGTTTCCAGCGGTACGCCGGCCAGGGTGCCGCTCCAGTCCGCGGATTTCACGACAACTCCGATGCGCATTTCGTCGCCCGGCCGGTAAATGCCCCGGTCGGAGAACAAGTAAGCGGTAAGTTTTGTGCCGACGATGGTATTGCTTTCCCCGCCCACGTCAAAACGCGAAAAGTTTAACTGACGGTCCATCCGGTTGAAGGGAAGGAAGGACAGGTCGTCACCGCGCCGAGCGATATAAACGACCGGCTGCTGTTCGCGTTTATACCCGTCTAATTTCGGAAAACGCGTATGACCTTCGGCATCGGTCGTGGCTGTCAGAACCGCTACACCGTTTTTGCCCAGCACCTGAACACTGGCTCCCTCCACCGGCCGTCCATCGGCGATGGACTGGACAAAGACGTCGTGGCTGCCGTCTGCGTTGTCCTTGATCAGCAGTCCCAGATTGGTGACCAGCACCAGGCGTCTGTCGGTAATGCCTGTTCCGCGCTTTTTGTGAAGGTCCCAGCTTTCCACGGAAAAGAAGAACAGGCCGCGGCGCGTACCGCCGGTTCCGGCTGTGAGATAATTGGTTAGATCGAAGCCCGTGTACTGGGTTTTACCGTGGGGCAGCTGCTTTAGCTCGCGCACCTCCGTGAAGCGTTCGGTGATGTTGTCCTGGCTGAATTCGTAATTGTTGAAATACGGGCTCTTGAAGTGTCCGTTGGACTGGCTGATGAGATGGTTGATCTGGTCCGGCATCACGCGGCCCAGCTCGAAGCTCAGGGCCTCAACATCACGCGACAGCACCGTCAGTTTTTTCTCACCGCTCAGGGATAGCAGCGCGCCGTCATACATGATGTTGAGCTCTTGGGGAAAAACCGGCACGCGCTGAATGGTGTCGAAATTCTGCGCCAAAATGTATCCGCCATAGCACGAGATGCCCTTGCCGATTTTTATATACAGGTGACGGCCGACATCGGCCTTATATTTGAAACTGTGCAGACTGGAATACTCGTTCTGTGAGGGAATCGGTTCCAGTTTGACCGGCGTGGACAGTTTGAGGATTTCCGGACCGATCTCTTCCGGATTACCCCAGTGGTATTTGCGCACGGCCTTTCTATCGGTGGTTGCCGGACGGTCCTCGGGCAGTTGCACCACCGACAGGACTTTTTGTATCTCCGACTCCAGCACGCCGGCGGTGGTCTGTACAACCATCACCTGCTCCGGTTCGTAGCGTTCATTGCGTACCAGCGTCAGGGACGCGGATGAAATGCGGAAAAAATTGTAGACGCCCGGAATCCAGACCGTGCGCTCCAGTTTTCCCTTTAAGGAATTTCCACCCGCTGCCGCACGAACGCCTTCATTGATGGTGAGCTCCATGTGTGTGTCTTTGAGAGGAATTGTCACCGGGGCGGAGTGGATGTAGGCTTTTCCGTGAAACTTGTCGTAAGTGATGGTGTAGGGGTATGTCTCACGTCCGAATCCGAGAATGCCTTCTTTCTGGCCCTGCATGCGCAGCACGATGAGTTTTTCGAGCTCGGCGGTGTTGACCACATGACTGAACTTCAGTGAAGCCACGACTTTTTTCATCTTGGGATCATGCGGATCCTGATAAAATTCGATCTGCTCGATATTGGCGGTAAATGGCGCGGAATGGAAACGATATTCGTATTTGCTGAGACGGACATGATCCGAAAACAACTTGCGGTGAAACTCGACGACGTATTCCTGGTCTACCGCCCAATCCTGCTTGGGCGTGAACGTCAGGCGGGTATCGCTTACCCAAACCCACTCGCCGGCAATCGCCGGCCTCATCATGATGCCCGTGGTCACCGGCTTGCCGATTTGTTCCAGCCTCGCCGCAGAACCGCTGAAATCGATATGGACAGGTTCAGGGACGGCGTTTTCCGTAAGCGGCGTGGCGCCGGGTGACGTGCCCTCCAACGTGAATTTCACCGGTTTGGGCAGACGATCGTACCACAGGTATCCCCCGATGCCCGCGCCAATAATCACCAGGACCGCCAGAACAGTGGTGCCGAACCGCCAGGGATGTTGTTTCGCCCAATCTCGAATAGATGTAACGCGCTGAGACACGCCCGCCGGAATGGACACATGGGCAATGCGGTCGCGTGAGGACGAAATCCAGGGTGGCGGCGCCCATTTCAGATTCCCGAACAGGCGCGGCAACCACTCACGAATGATATGCAACCCATCTGCAACCGCTTTTCCAACGCGACGAATTCCCCTGACCAACATAAGGCCCTCCACGTTATTCATAGTTTTGTGTATAACTGTTCAGTGCGGTCACCGGACGAAACACCCACCCGGTTTATGATTGTCTTGTATTCTGATCGGGACTTCTTTTTGTGGTCGGCAGTATAAGAAACGTGACTTTTTATGTCAAGAATATCTTGAAATTATATTAACGGGTAAAAGCAGCGCAAGCGGTTTGCCAACGCGATGAGGTGCATGAATGTGTGATCGGGCGAAACGGATTCATTGTTATGACGTCCCATGGGTCGGTTTCTCCTCATGGAGCCTGCGGCGGCTGATTTCCTTTTTCATTACCCGTTTCACGATTTCGGCCAGTTCCGGATCCGCAAGTGTCTGTGTGCATTGTGCAATCATTTTTTTATCTCGTTCCTTCAGGACAGGTTTTTGGGTTTCATCGCTGCTGCGGCCGGAGGGGCTCTGCTGCGGATTGTATCCCACGGTAAAGTGAATGTCTTTCACGGACGTCTTTCCGGCCAGCTCGTTTATTTTTCGCCGGATGTCGTCTTTCATGAAATGAAGCTGCTGCACCCAGACCGATGAGGTCGTTTTGACAAACAGCGTTCCTGCGCGCCAGCTTTCCGGCTGCGTTTGAGCGGCGATCTGCGGACCGACCGCTTTCGGCCAGTGTTTGAACAGCTCGTTTTCCTCCAGCTTGGAGGAGAGGCCTCTTTTTTTGAGGACGGAAAAAAGGATGTCGCCAATGGATTGCAGGCGTCTTTGTGAATATCTTTTGCTCATAGCTGATGATGTGACACAATTTGACCGGATGATCAAGGTGAATCAAAAATAGGTAAAGTGGCTTGGGTGGGCTCCGGCGGCTTCGGCTGTTTCGGCGTTTGCCCCAGAATCCTGCGCAGCTGCTTGGAAATGTCGTTAATCGTGAAAGGCTTTTGGATAAAACCGTCGCAACCGCGGTCAATGATGCGGCTGGCCTGACCGTTTAAGCTGTAGCCGCTGGAAAGCAGAACCTTCGCTTTCGGATTAATCTTTTTGATTTCGTCGAAAACTTCTCCGCCGCCCATGTCCGGCATCACCATGTCGAGAATGACCAGATCGATACCGGACTGCCGCTGCTGATAGATCTCCAAAGCGGTAGGGCCGTCCTGGGCCGTGATGACAGTGTAGCCCAATGTTTTGAGCATCGCGCTGGCCACGTCCTGAACAATGGCTTCGTCATCAACCAGCAGGATGGTTTCCGTGCAGAGCGGCATATCGGCTGAGGCATCCGCCTCTGCATACCGGTCGTTTTCATCTTGTTTAATGGCGGCGGGCAAATAAATGTTAAAGGTCGAGCCCTGGCCTTTTTCCGAATAGACATTGATAAAGCCGTTGTGATTTTTAATAATGCCGTAAGCGGAAGCCAGTCCCAGTCCTGTGCCGCGCCCCATCTCCTTGGTGGTGAAAAAAGGCTCAAAAATTCTTTCTCTGGTTTTTTCATCCATGCCCACACCGGTGTCCGTTACGGAGATCTTGACATAGCGGCCGTTTTTACCGACGAAGGATTTGAAACGGCTTTCTTCCAAAGGGATATTTTTTGTTTCGAGGTAGAGATCTCCGCCGCCGGGCATGGCCTGTGAAGCATTGACAAAAAGATTCATCAGAACCTGTTCAATCTGGCCCTGATCAATATCCGTTGGCCAGAGGTTCTCTTCGAGACGGCGGTGAATTCTTATTTCCTTCTTCGTGCGGCCGAGGGTTCGGGAGGTCTTGTCAATCAGCGCGTTCAGATCAGCTCTTTTAACTTCATATTTTCCCCCCCGGGCAAACCCGAGCAGTTGTTTGGTCAGATTCGCGCCGCTCAAAACGAGGGATTCGATGGTTTTGATATGCTCAAAATTGGGATCATTTCTATCAAGTTTCAAAAGCGCCAGAGAAGTGTGGCCCTGAATTCCCATCAGCAGGTTGTTGAAGTCATGCGCGATCCCGCCGGCCAGCGTGCCGATGGATTCCAGTTTCTGCGCCTGAAGCAGCCGTGTCTCCGTTCTTTTCTGCCGGGTGATGTCGCGCATAAAGTTTAATGTCGCGGGCATATTGTCCCAGACGATCGCCGCGCTGTTCACCGCCACCCAGATGGTGGACCCGTCTTTATTGACAATCCGGAAGCTGTAGTTGCCGCCCGAACCATCCCCCCGCAGAAGCGCTTTTTGTCTTTCAAAAACCATTTCACGATCTTCAGTAATCACCAGGTTGATAAAGGAGATCAGTTTGAGATCATCCATGGGATAGCCGAGCATGACTTCTGTGCGGTTGTTGGCAAAAGTGATTCTCCCATCGGTGACAATAAAGATCGCTTCGCTGGAATACTCGATCAACTGACGGTATTTTTCTTCTGATTTCAGAAGCGCTTCCTCGGTTTTCCTTCTTTTCGAGATGTCCTTGGAAACGACGGATACGGCGATAATGTTTTTAGGGTCGGCTGAATCTCTGACCGGGCTGAACGTTCTGAGAAAATATCCGCCGTCCCGTGAGCTCTGATGTTCGTCGTGAAGAGAGATGCCGGTTTCATAAACGGTTTTGACTTTGGACTCAAACTCGGCTGTCTGTTCAGGTGAATGAAAATCTTTGTAGGAAAGTCCGAACGTTTTTGATTTTGGTATGTTTAAGCGCTGCGCGTGGTTATGATTCATGAAGAGGTAGCGGCCGTCGATATCAACGAGATACAGAGAGTCATTGGTGGAATCAACGAGATTGCGGTATTGATTCTCTATAGCGATCTGTTCGCGCACTTTTGCGGTTAAGGCGGCGATTTTTTCTTCAAGTTCCGCGTAGGTCGGCTTTGCTTCCATTGACGCACCACAACAACTTCGACTATATTAACTTCTTGAATTCCTGTTCAAAAATGTCAAATGTCCGTTGGTCAAACAAAACGTGGCGAATAAGCTGAATCTCTTTATGTTTACTGGCAAATTCAACGCAGGTTGTCAGAGCCAGATGAGCGGCTTCATGGATTGGATAGCCATAAATGCCGCAGCTTATAGCCGGAAAAGAAATACTTTGCAAGCCCTTCTTTACGGCCAGTTTGAGGCTGTTTTCGTAGGCGGAAGCGAGCAATCGCGCCTCGCCGTGCGGTCCGCCGCGATAGACGGGACCGACGGTATGAATGACATACCGGGCCGCAAGTCTGCCGCCTGTCGTGATGACCGCCTGGCCGGTCGGGCACCCGCCGATTTGCCGGCACTGGGCCATAATGTCGGGTCCACCGGCCCGGTGAATGGCTCCGTCAACACCGGCGCCGCCCGCAAGCCGGCTGTTGGCGGCGTTCACAACAGCGTCTGTGTTTTCACGGGTGATATCACCAAGGGCAAGCTCGATGAGCGTTTGATTGAATTGAGCCTTCATGTTTTTTCACCCCGCTGAAATCTTGCTTCCTTCTCCGTAAACCAGCATCCGATAGGTCTTTTCAATCCGGTCCCAGTTCTCTTCACGGTCCATCGACCAGTAGCGGCCGATGACGGATACCACCTGTCCCAGTTGCAAAGAAGCGCATTTTTCTTCCACCTGGCGGATATAGCGGGAGCCGCTCTCGGCCTGTTCGCCGCGCCGTCCCAGCATGGCGTGGATAAACAGCCGGTCGATGCCCTGCTGTCTGGCCATGTTCATTAAGGCAAAAAGATGTTCAATGGAGCCGTGTGAACTGAAGAAAGAAACAATCCCCATTAAATGAAGAGCGGTCCCCTTTTGTTTTGCCTGCTTCATGGTGTTGATGAAGGCCTGATTTTCATCGAAACGATGATCGGCGATGGACTGATCAATATGGAGGCGGTCGGAATAAATCCGGCGGCCCGCCCCTATGTGCAGATGCCCCGCTTCGGAATTGCCTACCGTCTTTGGGGGAAGGCCAACCGCAAGACCTGACGCGGCAAGCCTCGCACAGGGATAGGTCGCAAGCAGCCTGTCCATAACCGGTGTCTCGGCGCAGGCGATTAAATTCCCGCTGGTGTTCTCACAAAGGCCCCAGCCGTCAAGAATGATCAGGAGCAGACGGGATAATGGCTGGAAAGATTTCTGGCCCTGTGTAATGAGCGAAGCACCGGTCATTGAAGAGGGAGCGGGCAGGCCGAGAATTTCCAGAATGGTCGGAGCGACGTCGGTGAGTTCACCCTCCGGTTTCAGGGTTATTGTTTTATCCGGGTGCATTAAAACAAACGGCACCGGGCTGTCCGTGTGTCCGGTGTCAACGCCTCCGTCCGGATACAGCCATTTTTCCACCGTGCCGTGATCGGCCGTGACGATGACGGCCATATTCTGGCCAAGCGCGGCATCAATCAGAATGCCGGCATGCCGGTCGACCGCGCCAACCGCGCGGATAACCGCCTGTTCGTTTTCAATATGGCCGACGACATCGACATTGGGAAAATTCACGACGGTAAAGTTGCACGAAGGATCTTGAACTTTGACCAGCGCCGCGCGGGTGATTTCTTCAATGGACATTTCCGGCGCTTCATCAAAGAGTTTAACGTCTTTGCGCGTCGGGATGACGATTCTCTCCTCACCCGCGAGCGCATCGGATTTCTTGCCGTTGAAGAAAAAACCGACGTGGACGGCCTTTTCCGCTTCCGTTATTTTGGCCTGTTTTAAACCCTGTGCGGAAATGATGTCACTCAATGTATCGGAAAGAATCCCCAGGGGTGGAAAGGCAACATCAACATTCAATCCTTTTTGATATTGAATCATGGTTGCGAAATTCACGGAAAGGTTTGGATCGATCGGGAATTCCCGGAAATCTTTATCCGTAAAGCTCCGGGTTAATTCAATTTCGCGTTCTCCGCGGATGTTGTAGAAAATAACGGAATCCCCCGAACGAATTCTCCCGACGGGATTTTGCTGTTTGTCGACCAGAACCAGAGGGAGCAGGGTTTCATCTTCTTCACCGCGGGTATAGGCTTTGCGGACGGCTTGGGACATCGGAAACTTGACTTCAGAGCTCATGAACGTACCGGCTAATCTGTTTGAAGTGTTATTTTTTCAGTTTAAGCATCTAACGAAATAATCGCAACCTGTAAAGGGGAAATATTGATTCTCTAAGATTGAAAAGCCTTTTTAGGTTGAAAATTAAGCGCTTAAATGATAGAGGCGATTTTCATGATAGTAAAGGAATGGACATTCAGACGTTCTGCTTCGGCCAGAGAAAATCATCATGAATCATTGATTGATGAGATGCTGCGGGAACGCGCGGCCGTTTTAAGCCGCGCTGGTTTTGCGGTGGAAGAGGCCCTGGAGAAATTAATCGCGATTGACCGGCAGCTTGAAGAAAAGATCCTGTATTGGCAATGCCGCAATCATGATTTACCGGATCGACAACCGGATTTTGAAGAAATCAACGGACTCATCGATCAATTCAACACGGCACGCCAGAAGGCCGAAGTGCAATATTATTATCTGATTGTAACCCGTGAGGCTCTGGGACTCAGAAGGCATGAAACGGTTCAGAAACTGTACCAAATCCCCCCGAAAAAGAAAAAGATACAGGCTGTTTGATGGACAGATACAGAAAACAACGGGCGCGAATGGTGGAGACGCAGATTCGGGCCCGCTCAATCAAAGATCCCCGTGTGTTGAAGGTGATGGAAGCTGTTCCGCGTCATCTTTTCGTGGATGAAGGTCTGATGGATCAGGCCTACAGCGACAATCCGCTGCCCATCGGAGAAAAACAAACCATTTCTCAACCCTATATTGTTGCGTTGATGACAGAGGCGCTTCAATTATCGGGCAGGGAGCGTGTGCTGGAAATCGGCACGGGATCCGGTTATCAGACGGCGATTCTGGCAAAGCTGGCTGACCGGGTTTTTTCGATCGAACGGGTGGCCCCGCTCGCGGCGCGCGCGCGAAAGATTCTGGACAGACTGAATTGTTATAATGTCGCCATTCGTGTTGGTGATGGTTCCTATGGCTGGCGGGAGGAAGCGCCTTTTGACGCCATCATTACTACCGCGGCTGCCCCGAAGGTTCCACAGTATCTGGTTGAGCAGCTTGCCCCCGGAGGCAGGCTGGTGGTTCCGGTTGGCAGCCGGGAAGTCCAGACGCTCTATAAATTAACGCGGTCGGCCGAGAATCCTGTTGAAATAGAAAAAGAAGATCTGGGCGGCTGCCGCTTCGTCAGCCTGATCGGAGAAAGTGGATGGAAAGAATAAACCGGAGTGCGGGTATTTACAGCCGGTTCTTCCTGCCGGGTTTGATCCTGATGATCCTTGCTTCGTTTTTGGTGGCTTCCTGCGCGGGGCCTCAAGCGCAAAAGACTCCGGCAAAAGGTGTTTATCATATCGTCAAAAAAGGTGAAACAGCCTATAGCATCGCCCGCGCCTATTCCATCAGTCTTCAGGATTTGTCTGATATCAATGATATTCAGGATGTTTCACAAATTAAGGAAGGACAGGTTATTTTTATTCCGGACGCGGACCGGATTATTGAAGATGTCATGGTTCAGGCCCGAAGGACAGGTGATCTAAAGGAAGATTCCGTATCAAGAGAAAAAGCCGCTCCCCGGGCTGTGCCATCCAAACCGGTCCAGAAAACGCCATCAGCTGAAACATCTGGAATAGGGGCCAGGGAAACTCAGCCATCGCCGCCTGTTGCTAAAAAAGACAGTCCGAAGTTGGAGGAAAAAGAGCCTGCGGCGGAAAAAACAGATGAAGTCAAGGTGGAAAAAGGTGTTCTGGTCTGGCCGGTTCAGGGGACGGTGAAAACCCGCTTCGGAATTCAGCCGAACAAAACGTACCATAACTGGATCAAGATTGTTTGCCCAGCGGGAACAAAGGTCAGGGCGGCTGCTGCCGGAACCGTTATCTTTTCTTCAAGTCTGCCTTCCTATGGTGAAACGATCATTATTCGCCATTCAAATGGCTTTGCGACCGTTTACACCCACCTGAAAAAAAGGGATGTCAAATTGGATCAAAATATTAAAAAAGGCCAGGTTATTGCAATAGTTGGAGAAGTCGACGAATCCGGAGACGCTTATATCAATTTTGAAATTCGTCTTAAAAATAAGCCCAGAGATCCGCTGATTTATCTGCCGTAAATGCCGCCCTGCCCACCCGCTGTATTGCATTTCTGAAGTATTTCAGTATGTTGTATTAATCATTGACTTTATAAGGAAAAAGTGGTAATCTGCTACGTTCTTAGAGAAAGGCAGGGGGAAATTAACATGTTTAAAGTAGGGGATTTGGCGGTATATCCGGCACAGGGTGTCGGTGTCATTGAAGCTATTGAAAATAGAGAGGTTATGGGTAAAAAACAGCCTTTTTATGTTATGAAAATCATGGGCAACGGCATGAAGATCATGATTCCGACCAATTCGGCAAAGGCTGTGGGTTTGCGTGAAGTTATCCTGGAAAAGGAAATACCCAAAGTCTACGAGATTCTGCGCAATAAAGATGTCACCATTGACAAGCAAACCTGGAATAAACGCTACCGGGAATACCTGGAAAAGATCAAAACAGGTTCTGTTTTTGAAATTGCCAGTGTGTTGAGGGATTTATTCATCCTGAAAAGCGACAAGAACCTTTCCTTTGGGGAACGGAAGATGATGGACACGGCCAAAAACCTTCTGGTCAAGGAAATTTCTGTTGCCTCCAACGCGCAGGAAGCCAAAGTTGAACGCGATCTGCAGATGATTTTCACGGTGCAATAGAAACAGGCCGCTGGTTCAGAAACACACCGCTCTTTGAAAATTGAAAAAACAGATCAGATTTTCTTGCTCAATGAAAAAGTGAGACCTCCGTATTATTGAGAAGTCATTTATTAATCTTATAATTTTTATTATTTAAGCTGTAACTTTCGTTTGATCGTAATCTGAAAGGAGGTGAAATGATTGATTATTAGAGCATTATTAGTGTTAGCCTGTTCCATCAGCGGTTATTTTATCGCTTATTACATAGCGGCGTCCAGTTCATATGATTATTTGAAGGCACTTGGCGGCTTTATTATAGGTTTAGTCATTGCGCTGCTGGTCATCCGGGTTGAAAAAGATATTCGCAAGCTTTCTCTCAGAGTCATTGCGGGCGGTGTCATCGGCATCGTCATTGGACTGCTGATCGCGTTAATTCTTGGTTTTGGCTTGAACATGGTGGTCAAGATAACGCAGAACCAGCAGTTTGTCCCTTGGATCTATCTGCTTCTCACGGGTATTCTGGGCTATCTGGGTCTTGTTCTTGGTTCAAAAAAAGCGGAAGAGTTCAGTTTTCGCGCGGCTGAAAGCAAGGATTCTGTTGATCATCGCCTGCTGGACACCAGCGTCATTATTGATGGAAGAATCGCGGATATCTGCGATACCGGCTTTATAGACGGAGAATTGATTGTGCCGCGCTTTGTGCTCAATGAACTGCAATTCATCGCGGATTCTTCCGATTCGATGAAACGCTCGAGGGGCAGACGGGGTTTGGATGTCCTTAATCGCATGCAGAAAAGTTCCGCCATTCATATTGAAATCGTTGAACAGGATTTCCCCAAAATAAAAGGCGTGGACGGCAAACTGGTGGCCCTGGCTCAGAAATTAAGCGCCAAGCTTATGACCAATGATTATAATCTGAACAAAGTTGCCGAGCTGCAGGGTGTAAAAGTTCTGAATGTCAATGAACTGGCCAACGCGATGAAACCGGTAGTCCTGCCGGGCGAGCAGATGCTGGTTAAAATCATCCGTGAAGGCAAGGAACCGGGGCAAGGGGTTGGTTATCTGGATGACGGGACCATGATCATTGTGGACAGCGCGCAGAGAATGATCAATACGACGGTTGAAGTGGTTGTCACAAGTGTCCTGCAAACGACGGCCGGCCGGATGATTTTCACGGAATTGAAAGAAACCACCGAAAAGAAAAGTAATAATTGATAGAAGATATTTTTATTGTTTTTGGCCGGGAAGAAATAACAATGGTTCCAAAGGCCCGGAAAATTATTTTCCGGGCCTTTTTTCATGTAAAACCCGTATCCCGGAATTTGAGCCGGCATCGACGAACGGCCGGGTCGCAGAGACGCGCTTTCGCGAGTCGTAACGGATGCGTTAACAAATCCCGCGGTTGAAGTTTTTTATGAAAACAGTTGCCATTATAGCTGCAGGCGGTTCCGGCAAAAGATTAGGTTCCGATGTTTCCAAGCAGTATCTTTGTCTGCATGCAATGCCCGTTCTGGTTCACACGCTCAACGTGTTTCAGCAGTCGGACGTTGTTCAGGATATTGTTCTGGTTGCGCCGAAGGATGATTTAGTCTTTGTCCGGGAACAGATTGTTGAAAAATACGCTGTGACGAAAGTATCCGCCATCGTCGCCGGAGGCAGGGAGCGTCAGGATTCCGTCCGGAATGCTCTTGAGGCTGTGGCCAAACCATGTGACGTGGTGATTGTCCATGACGGTGTGCGTCCCTTTGTGACCCGGGAAATGATTGCCGGGGTAGTTAAAGCCGCCGTTGAAGGTGGCGCCGCCTCCATCGGGGTTTCGGCTAAAGATACTATCAAGGAAACGACCGGTGAAAATATTGTCGCGGCGACATTGCCCCGTCAAAATTTATGGCAGACGCAAACGCCACAGGCTTTTCAATATGAGCTTTTGCGACGGGCGTATGCAAAAGCGGCGCAGGACGGTTTTTACGGAACGGACGACGCGTCTCTGGTTGAACGAATGGGCGAGCCGGTCCGCATGATCGCCGGTTCTTATGAAAATATCAAAATCACCACACCGGAAGATTTGAAGATTGCGGAAGCGCTGATGAAAGAAAAAATGAAGGAACAGACGATTTTTCTCTCCGGGATCGGTTATGACAGCCATCGGTTCGCTGCGGACAGAAAACTGATTTTGGGGGGCGTGGAAATTCCATCAGACAGAGGCTTGCTCGGGCATTCCGACGCCGACGCGCTTTTGCACGCCGTCTGTGACGCGCTTCTGGGCATGGCCGGGGCAGGAGATATCGGCAGGCATTTTCCCGACCATGATGAAGCCTACAAGGACATCTCCAGCCTGATTCTCCTGAAGAGGGTCGGAGAAATCATTGCCCAAAGACAGATCACCATCAGCCATATTGATGTCACGGTGATGATGGAAAGGCCCAAACTGTCACCTTATGCCAAAGCCATGGCCGCCAACATCGCGGGGATTCTGAAAATTTCCGAAACAGCCGTCAACATCAAAGCCAAGACCAATGAGGGCATGGGTTTTGTAGGCCGCGCCGAAGGTGCGGCCGTGCTGGCCATCGCCAACGGGATGGAAAGGATCAAGCATGACTGACAAACCCCGGGTTCGGTTCGCGCCGTCACCTACCGGTGAGCTACATGTGGGCAACGCGCGCACCGCGTTATTTAACTGGATGTTTGCCCGTCATGGCGGAGGAAGTCTCATTTTGCGCATTGAGGACACGGACGAGTCCCGCAGCGCTGTTTCCTATCAGATCAATCTGCTCGATGATTTAAAATGGCTGGGGCTTACCTGGGACGAAGGGCCTGAAAAAGGCGGAGCGTATGGCCCTTACAGGCAGAGTGAACGGCTGAATATTTACACGGAACATTTAAAAAAACTGATTGCATCAGAAATGGTTTATCCCTGTTACTGCACGGAGGAGGAACTGGAGGAGGAGCGGCAGTCCCTGATTCTGAGCAAGCGCATGCCGCGTTACATGGGCAAGTGCCGCAGCCTGACCCAGGACGAGCGCGGGCGTCTTGCCGCTGAGGGGCGAAAGCCGTCCTGGCGTTTTAAAGTGCCGCAGGCGACCATTGAATTTAATGACCTGATCCGGGGACCGATCAAATTTGAGAGCGAATCCATCGGGGATTTCATCATTGTGCGCTCCAACGGCATGCCGGCTTATAATTTCGCGGTAGTGATCGACGATCACCTGATGGCGGTGACCCATGTCATTCGCGGCGAAGATCATCTGTCCAACACCGCTTTGCAGATCATGCTTTACCGGGCGCTTGGATTTGATCCTCCCCGGTTTGCCCATCATTGTCTGATTCTGGGTAAAGACCACGCCAAACTCAGTAAACGCCACGGTTCCGTGTCCGTCGGTGAATTCCGCAAACGGGGATATTTACCGGAAGCCCTGCTCAATTACCTGGGGCTTCTGGGAAGTTCTTTCGCCGACGGCCGGGAAGTGCTGTCGCGCCCGGAGATGGTTGAGGCTTTCACACTGGAACGGGCGTCTAAAAGCGGAGCGGTTTTTGACGAGGAAAAACTCCGCTGGCTCAACGCCACCTACATCCGAAGTTTGACCACGGATGATTTAATCAGCCGGCTTGAGCCCTTTTTGCGCGAGGCCGGATACCAGCCGGAAAATCTCGATCCGCAGTGGTTCAAAAGAGTGATCGAAACCGTGAAGGATGAGTTGACTGTCCTTTCGGATATTGGTGAACATATTAATTTGTTTTTTGATGACCGGTATGTCATGACAGCCGACGCGAAGCGGATGGTGGATTCGGAAGAAGCGCGAAAGGTGATTAAAGCGTTTAGCGAATTTCTGGCGGATGCGGCCGGAACGCCGCAGGACATTTACGCGGCGGCGATCAGGCATGCCAAAGAAAAATCAGGCGTCAAAGGCAGAGACTTGTTTATGCCTGTGCGTGCGGCGCTGACTGGTCAGATCAAGGGACCGGAGCTTGATAAAATATTCATGATCCTCGGTAAAGATTCCGCGTGGAAAAGACTGCGGCGGCTGGACCTGTAAATGCCGGTCATCTGAAGGTAAGAAATTCTTTTGACGTGAAGATCAATTAAGTGCTTTTGTGACGCACATCAACCAGGGAGAAAACCCGATTTGAAAAAGAACAAAACCAGCTTCTTCTGTCAGCATTGCGGATATATGTCGCCCAAGTGGCTGGGCAAATGCCCGTCCTGCAA
>CAZDYR010000014.1:0-15623 GCA_964509625.1 uncultured Smithella sp.
GGATGATTCTATTTATTTTGCTGTAAGATTGACTAAATAATTTTCTAATGTTTATATAAATTAAATGTTGTGTTTCCTTAACGTTAATCCGTTCTGAGAAAATTAGTGTTTAGGGTCATCCCTCCTTGCCTCATTCTGAATTCTCAAAACATAAAAAAAGCTTGACTTTCATCGGGCTACCTGTCAAAATAAAATCAATCCGGTTCTCCGGAGGTGGATGGCGAAGCCATCGGAAGGCCCGTAAGGGCCTTTTTCATTTTCAATTCAAATAAACTTTTTTCCAAAACAGCGTTGTCCCTCACGATCATACTTGTGTTGAAGAATTTTAATAACTTTTTCTCCGAAAGTTAAAATGCGTGCTGTTGGTATGCCCTGGTCCAGTAAAATTTCATTGCGGCTTGAGTGGGCTATTAAATCACAAAGCTGTAGCCCGGCAATATTGTTTGCTTTAGTTTTCACTTTCAGTTGCCTGCTGGTCAAAAAGGATTGAAACTGTTCCGGGGCAACGTAATCAGTTCCATTTTGCCAAAGACGCTCAAAAGAATCTTTTAATCGTCTATCCTCTTTACCACCACGGGATTCGGCGATGGCGTCGCCACAGGCACTATGTCTTTTCAAGAAGAACATAAAACGCTCAAGCAATACTGCTAGACAGTAATGATAAGGGTCAAAGCGCCATACTGTGTAGCTCTCCTTATGCTTTCTCTTGTCAAGACATACGGAAAGAACTATGTATTGCCAGTCTTCCATCAGACGAAGAAGATCATTATCAAAGGATGTTCTTATGGTGTCATCGGATAGGATATCGAATGGATGACGATAGTTAACCATTTCCTTTCGATGAAAAATTATTGGCTCATCGGGATGAGTGTAAAAATAACGCTGTTTTAATGTTTCCATTTGCGGATGCAAAACTTTTGCAGCATATTCCAACTCTATAATGACACCCGTAAGACTCAAAAATTGGTGATTGGGATTTTCAGAACTTTCCAAATCGGGATTACCGACTTCGTCTATGTAAATCCTATATTTTGTCATATCATTGCGGTTATTAATTTCGCGTGGAGGAATAAGGACGAGTTATTTACTTCTTAACTTACTCCATGTCTCTCTTTTTAGTAGTCACATGATAATAATCTTATTTAGCTGTTGATGCATGATAAATATTACAACTTCCCGAAAACAATGCAAGAATAAAAACAGAATAAAAATACGAAGAGGCGAGAGGTAATGGGCTATGGGTGATAGGCATCTACCTCATGATTTATAAGGTCTATGAATATAGGGTGATGTCTCCTGGTCTGCTTCATGCCGGATTAATCAGTCAAGACGTGACCGTCACGAAGTTTGATGCTGGTATCGGCCATGGCAATCAATTCCAGATCGTGAGTGGCCATAATCAGGCTACAGCCCTGGCTTTTCGTCAAATCAATCATCATTCGCATGATGTCCGCGCCGGTGGCGGAATCAAGATTTGCCGTGGGTTCATCCGCCAACAGCAATCCCGGATTATGGACAACGGCGCGGGCGATAGCCACCCGCTGCATTTCTCCTCCGGAAAGCTCAAAAGGCATGGCCGCACCGATTTCAGGCAGGCCGATCAAATGAAGCAGTTCAGTTACCCGGCGGTTTCTTGAACGAGTGTCGACACCGTTGAGGTTCAGGGGAAAGGCGATGTTTTCCGCCGCAGTCATAAAGGACAGAAGATTTCCGTGCTGAAAAACAAAACCGATGTTGCGCCGCTGAAACAGGCACAGCGCTTTTTCGGACAAAGACTGAATGTCATACCCGTCAATCATAACTTTTCCCGCATCAGGCCTTTCAATACCTCCGATGCAGTGCATCAGAGTTGTTTTTCCCGAACCGGATTTTCCCACAAGCGCCAGATTGGCATTCTTTTCCATTCGCAGGGATATTGACTTCAGAGCCTGCACATGACCGCGTCCGGACAGGTATTGTTTGGATATATCGACGACTTCGAGCATAGGCTTAAACAATCCTCAGGATTTCGGCCGCCCGGCGACGGGCCACAAGCAGGGACGGCCAGATGGAAGCAACAAGCGAAAAAAGAAAAGCCAGGGCCGGAGGTACGCCCCAGGCAAAGAGCGTCAACCGCGGATAGATGACTCCCGATACCGCGAAATAACGGTTTTGAGATGTAAAGGCCGTCAGATCAATTCCCGTTTCCCGGACCACAAGCGACAGAACAATTCCCACAATGATCCCGAGAGTGGTCGCCAAAAGGTTCATCAGTAGCACCTCAAAGACAATCAGCAGCATCGTTTCGCCGGAGGTAACCCCCATGGCCTTGAGGATGCCGTATTCCCGAAGGTTTTTCAGGATGACGATGACAAACGCGCATGCAATGCCCAGCGAAACCACGCCGAACACCAGCAGAATCACGATGCTCATGGAAACATAATTCAAATCGATGAGCTGTTTTAAGTCGGGCATCAATGTTTCCCAGGATTGAAACCGGGCATCAGGGGGAAGAAGACGTTCATACGCGGAGATGACACCCGCGGGTTCCACGCCTTCCTCAAGAAACACGGCAGCTGACCAGACCGATGATGGAAGCGAAACAGATCCGATCGGACAGAAGACGATCTCTCTATCCATCTGATCGATGCCCGTGCGATAAATACCGGTAATATTGAATGAGACCTGTGTCTTGCCGAAGGCAGGCGTGAACTTGATCTTGTCGCCGGGCTTCACGTTTAATTTTTTGGCCAGAGCCTGACCGATCAGAAGGTTTCCCGGTGTTTCCGGAAGATAACCACCCTCGACTATTTTTTTACTAATGGCCGTAACGCGGAATTCCTCTCGCGGCTCTATCTCCGTCAGGGTCGCTTCAAGCATTTTGTCGCTGCTGACCAGATTGCCGGGAACATTATAGCGTTTCAGAACCGCCGCCACGCCCGAAACGTTCAGCGCGTTCTTTTGCGTATCAGCGGGAATATTGAAGCCTGAAATGTGGCCGGAGTAAAGACTCACGGAATTACGAATCATGGCATCGTTAACGCCGACCGCCAGCGCGGAAAGAAAGATCAAAGCGGCAACAGCCGTAACCAGCATCAGCGAAAGAATTCCCGTGGACCGCCATGAACGAATCAGGAAAAGAAAAGCAACCCGGCACCAGAATATGATCAAATTTAATGTTTTCATCGATATACGTTCAAATATGCATCCGTTCCAATACGGTGAGAAAGAATGGAAATCACCGACTGCACTAATTCCGGAGATGGAGAACCCATAAGACCGATAATGCCGGAGCTGAGATATTGACGGCAGCGGGTGACGGCCATTCCGATTGGTTCCGGATATTGTTTAATCAAATCCTGCACGGCTTCAACAGACTTGGCTGAAAAGGACATGTCGCGCAGTCTGTTCCAGGCGTTTTGTCCATGATGCTGATAGATCAGAGACGCCGCGTAGTTATGCCGCATCTGAAGAATGTCGCGCTGCAAATCCACCAGATCATCAAGAATCTGGCAGCCAATCCCGATATTGTACAGGCCGTCCAATATCGGTTCTGTTTTCTGTGCTTCAAGTTTTTCCAGGACGGCCGGGACCGCCCACGGAGACTGGAACAAAATACCCGTCTTGTAGTGATGAATCGTTTTCAGAATTTTCTCCGGATCAAGAGCTTCCGCGGTGCCCTCCTCTTCGTCCGCTTCCTGGGCTCCGCTTCTGGTCAGTGCTTTTAAAGCGGCGTCAACGGCGGGAACGAGCAGATCCTCCGGTAATTCTTTGCGACGGGCGGCTGAAAACATAAGATTGAACATGACATGTTCGGAAACCATGATATCCAGCACCGATCTGAAGCGCCAGGCCTTTGCCGGCAGAGTGGTTTCCAGTGTTCTTTTGTATTCATTATCCAAAAGATTATCGCAGCCCGTCACCATGCCCCGGAAGCACTGATTAATTGCGGCATAGAGGACGCGGCGTCCGGGAGAAATCCCGGCGCGATGATACGAATACAGGAACATGGCCGAAAAAAAATTGTTCTCCAGCGCGAGATATCCTTCCGGCGGATTGCGCAGGGAGACACCGCCTCCTTCCAGAACATCCGCCGCGGTCTTCCAGTAGAGCGTGAGCGCGGACTGCAGTTCATCAAAGACGACATTGAATCCGGCAATCTGCTGGACCTGGTTAAATGGATCAGACATGGGGTTCCTTTTCCTTTACGGGGTTCAAATCATCAACATCACGCGTCAGCGGTTTGTACGACGCAAAAAGGGCGATATAGCCAAAATACATTTCCAGCAATTCAGGACGGGCAAAACCGGCCCGGAAGATCAGTTCCGGCATCACTCCCGCGATATTTTCACCGATCTCCGGCTGAAGAAAAAACCAGCGGGCCGTGTGAGAAACAAGAGCGCCGAAAAAGGTTGTGGGCTTGTGCATGTCGGCAATGATTAAGCGCCCTCCCGGTTTGAGCACACGAAACGCTTCAGACAAACTTTTCTGCTTGAGAGCAAGTGAAATATGGTGAAAAAAAAGGCTGGAAACCACGGCATCAAAAGAGCTGTCGTCAAACGCAAGATGTTCCGCCGCCATCACCTCAAAACGGCATGTTGCCGACAGCCGCTTCTTTTCAGCCACGGCAATCATTTTTGCCGCCGCATCAATCCCCACGCAGAAACCTCCGGCGGAATCATCCAGTTGATCCGCGATCAGACGCGTAAGAACGCCTGTTCCGCAGCCCAAATCCAAGATACGTTGCCCGGATTGCAGATGAAGGGCTTCTAGGATGCTCCGGTTATAGGTGTCCTGACGTCCCAGCATCATCAAGGGTTCGCAAAAATCGTAAACCGGTGCGGCATGATCCAGGGTGCGTCCGCTGGTCTGGATGGATTTTCTTGCGGAATGTATCATCAACGGTCACCATTCCTAGGGTTTGCGAACTATTGCCTCGGGCGGTACATCATCGTTATGGCATTTCAAACAGTTCTTGAAATGCGGATGTGATGTCTTCGATGACGCGACGGGTGATCCGGCAGTATGGCACGCCAGACAGGTCTTATCTTCTGCGGCATTTGAATGGATCAGGGGATATTTTTTGATTGAAGAGCCATGCATCCCCAGATAATGACGGTAGGCGCAGGAAGAAATGATGACCACAAAAGCAACAAACGCCGTAATTCTCAATACGTATGGGAAACAGTTCTTTCGACAAGGTGCGATGATCATCATAAATGACCCCGGAATAAAACAGTTTTATTAAAATAATTAATGACTTAAAATTATTCTACTGACAATATTCGGGCTAGTCAATGCAAATGTTGGGACCGGCTCAAGAATAAAAAATACAGAGGCGAGGGGCGATAGGTGATGGTGGATTGTGGATAGTGGATAGTGGAGTGAAGCAATGGGCATGGCAAAAAGGTTCTATGTTCTACGTTCAAAGTTCTATGTTGAAGAATAGCAGCAAAGGGATAAAGGCTTAGAGGGCGTGTGCTGCGTTTAAAGATCAGCATTCTCGGTCGGGAGGTCCAGATAAGAACCAAGAAAATAATCGAAGGAGTCAGGTTTGAGTTTGCACATCCCCGCGAGGGGATAAAAAGTCATCTCGCCAAAGTAAATCCGCTCACGGATGTAAATCAAGTCGACCCGGACAAAAGGAAATCCTTTTGAAAGCAGGGTGGCATACTCGAGCATCCTGTCAAACTGCGGAGGTTTCGCATGCGGGACGGGCAAGGGCGGGGAGCTGTATCTGTTTTCCAAAAGGTTCATTTTCAAGTCAAACATATTGACGCGGTGCGATTCACCCGCACTTTCATTAATCTCGACAAGGCGCGGAACACCGCCGTAACAATAAAAACCATACTCGTAAAGAATCTCATGGTGGGGTGTCAAATACTCTTCACAGATGATCCGGGGAGCAATGTTTTTGTAGGCCCACTCTCTGTGCTCATAATAAAGGTTGGCTTTCATGCATTGATTCAGTAAATCAACGGAATAATTCCAGTCCATCTCCGACTTGTTTTTGCAGAATACATTCTGCTTGCAGCCGTGATTGACCTTCAGCACAAAAGCATTCGGCAGCCCGTCAAGGTCGATAGCATCCGCTTGGTCGTAAACCCCGTACATTCTTTTTAACATGTTTGGCCCGATTCGTTCTTCGACAAACTTTCTCACTTCAAATTTGTCGGCGCACCGCGTCATATTGTCATCGCGCCAGTATAATTTGAGCCATTGAATTTTTTCCGTGAAAGCCTGAGGGTTCCTCAGATTCAGTCGCCTGCCAAAGTTGATCCGGTACATGAGCTGAAGATATTGGTCGTCGGGAAGGCGCCGGCAGAAAGACCATTCCCCGATCTTAAGCTGTTGCAATAGTTTTCTATGCGCCTTTGCCATGTGATGAGCCTGGATTCGGATGCAATCGGAGCATCAATAGATTTCGGAAAGTCCGTCGCCGATAAGCTCCCATGTTTTCAGATGAACCAGACGATCTTTTTCATCCATCATCTCGGCGACGTCCGCCTGCGTTTTTAATTCATAGTCGCTGTAGAAATTTCTTAAAACATCACGGGTATTCTTTCTTTCAATAAATAATTCCCGGAAAAACCGGGCGGCCGCGGCATTATTTATTTTCATTTGACAGATAAGTTTTTTTTCAACAAAGACGCTCCGGCGGGAATTCAATTCGATGGCCTGGCCGTTTGCGTCTCCTGCATGGCAGCCTTCCGTCAGCTCCGGCGCGAAATAGCTCACGAGTATGCTATGCGCGCTGACATCGACGTATTTCATCAGTGAGGCATGAAAGCAAAGTTCAGGGGCTTTTTGATCAAAAAACCATAAACGGCCGGGACATTTATTTTGCCGGAATACTTGAACAAGCTTTTTCAGGTTTACCGGGGCATCCTTGATCGACAGCCTTCGGATAAATCCGGACTGAGTTAAATCTTCATACTCCTTTTTAATGAAAGACTGGAACCTCTCTCTGTAGCCTTTTTTCTGGTATCGATTTTTATAAATGGTTGAACAATAGTTGATGGCTAATCCGATTTTATGGTCCACGGCATATCGAAGCAGCCTGAGCGCGGTCATCTCCGATTCCAGAACCGCTGTATCCGGCTGATGCAAGAAAGTATACCCTCGATCGACAAATTCCCTGTAGCAGTGCCGGGAGGTGTGCATTTGATGTAAATTCAGATGCGCGACACCGATGGCTTTCATCCGGGGCAGGCATTGCTTGAGAATTTCAAAATCTTCCGGAATGGCCGGGATTTCGATCGTCACGGTGTCGATCAAACCAGCGGCAAGCTCGACGGGCTTTAAGTTATAGGCCCTGGCGGACACGTCAAAACGTATCTCGTTCAGACCGGCTTTTTTGAGGGCTGTTAGTTTTTTGCGGTCAACGAGGTCTCCGTTGGTGTAGAGCCAGATATAGATGTCGGTGCCCAATCTTTCCCTTATTTTTTTGATATAAACGAGAATTTTTTTATACTGCAGAAGCGGTTCCCCTCCTGAGAAACCCACACCCCTGAATTTAAACTTTTCCAGATAGTCCACGTAATCGTCCGGATGATCAAACACCAGCCCCGAGTCCGTCGGCGGTTGATTTCTTCTGTCTGTTCTGTCCTGAGGACAATAGAAACAGTCTGCCGTGCACAGGGAGCCGATAAAAAGGCATGACCATGTTCCCTGGCCGCAGCTTTTGCAGCCGGGCGATAAGTGTCCCGGGCCGATCTTGTTTCCCCCAAAATGACTGTTTATTTTACCGGACAGCGATTGTAGCAGCCTGTTTCTCTCGCGGTTGGCCTTATCGGCTTGAGCCGCCGAGAGCCATTTCATATCGTAATACGCCCAGCCGATGCTTTCGCGCGTATATTGAATATCAAGTATCCTGTGAATCATTGTCTTTTTTGCAAAAAATTAAGTTCCGGAGACGCAAATCAGCATCTTTCGTTTCAGAAGTTGTTTCACAAACCCGATGACGTCCTTTTGGATGATTCCCGCAGGTTGTTTGAATCTGGCGGCCAGATCCGCCGCGATGTCTTCCAGGCTTCTCTTTCCATCGAGCCGCCGCCAGATCTCCCGTCCCGTCATGTTCAGAACGAACGGTTCATTTGCCGTGTCGTCAATGCCGGATTCAAGAGGAATAAGAATGGTTTGATCATCAACCTGGCGCACGACTACATCACCGGACGCCGCATACACGGCGTCCGGTTGAGTATTTGTCTTCATAAAATAACCTTGGTGAAAATAAACGCCGATTCCGGCTTAAACATCAATTCTCCGGTGAGGGACCCAGATCATACTGTGCTCTGCCGTCACGGAGGGACGCGAGGCCTAACGATTTAAAGGAAGCCGGTGCAGGCGAAGGACCTATGGAAGGGCCTAACGACCTCTCCGGTGCGGGAGTCGGGCCTTTAGCAGGGCCGATGGAAGGGCCTAACGATTTAAAGAAAGCCGGCGAGGGAGTGGGCCCTATGGAGGGGCCTATGGAATAATGCATTTCGCTGCGCCGGGAGGACGCTGCAGCTTTCGTCGACCGACTGCTCTTCAAAACGCCGAGATTGGGTTTCTGCCACTGTTTCTGTTCTTTCATCCCGTGCCTCCTTATTTGATTCAGAATTTATAGGTGTGCTTGAGATATAGGAAATTCCAGTTTGCCTGTCAAGTAAATAATCACTCCCCCAAAGGTGAAGTATTAGAGAAAATAAGAGTCTTAACCTCCCCGAACAATTTCGCAAATTAAAGATTATCTTTCCCGGACTCACCGACAATTTTGCCTAACCGCTTGATCATTGCCTGAGCAATCACCTGATGCCCGGTTTCATTTGGATACCTTGAATCCGGCTGCACCAGATCTCTGTTTGTCAGGTGATGCTCCTGAAGGTAACCGGCCCAATAGTGATGTACGGGGATAAATATACAGTCCAGATCAGAAGCGACAATCCGCAAGGATCTGTAAAAGACAGAGACGGCGTCCATATCGTTCGGATCATCAAATGTGTGGGAAGTGGCTAGAAAAATCATCGGATGAAAGCCGGCCCGGGCCAGCCTTACCATCTGGACGAGATTTTCCTGGAATTCGGAACGGTACACATACTGGAAGGCGTCATCAACGCCGAAATGAATCAGGAGAAAATCCGGTTTGAAGCAAGCAATGTCATCATGGAATGTACGGATGCCGTCAAAAGAAGTTTCCCTGTGTCTTGAACGGTTCATGACTTCAATCCCTCTTTTGAGAAGGGATTGGACAAGAATATCCGCGTAGCATTTGATCACGCCGTGTCCGGCGGCAATACTTCCGCCACGAATAAGCAGTTTCATGAATGACCCTAAAGCATTTCTTTCAAAACAGGATATCTTAAGTAAAAACGATTCAAGTCTTTTTTTCAACTTTGAACTTTGAACTTTTTACCCTTGTGTGTCCTCCGCTCGCGTGACCTTCAGGTTAGGCGGAGGTGTCACCCGGCATGCGCCAAATAAACTTCATGACGGAGGTGGATACCTATCGCCCATCGCCCCTGACCTCTCACCTTTCGCGTTCATCCTTTATCCTTGTGCCTTGCTCCTCGCCTTTTTAACTTCTTCCAGAATTTTCGGCAGGATCGTGCCGGTTTTCCCCTGTATGAGATAATCGGACACACCCTCTGCCGTGAGCGGTGTGGGATCGGCGTTGATTTCGATGATAACGGTTTTACGTCCGCTGCCGGTCTGCCGGGCCATCCGGGGCAGCATGGCAAAAGGATAAACGACCGCCGACGTTCCGCAGATCAGCATTACGTCGCAGTTGGCTACTTCTTCCCGGCTTTCCTCGGCGACATCCGCGGGAATGGCTTCATTAAAATGGACGACGTCCGATTTCAGAACGCCGTTGCATTTCCGGCAGTAGGGCGGCAGACGGTCCTGGGCCAGCAGGCGTTCGAGCTCGTATTCCTTCGGATCGAATCTCGAATCGCAGGAATAGCACCTCAGCAGTGAAATATTGCCGTGATAGTCCAGTACTTTTTTGCTGCCCGCTTTCTGGTGCAGGTTGTCGATGTTCTGGGTGACGATGCATTTCAGGATGGACATCTTCTCCAACTCGGCCAGGGCCATGTGTCCGGGATTGGGTCGGGCATTGATCAGGTCTTTTAACCAGGATGTGCCGGTCATTCGTTCGATCCAGTAGGCTTTCGGATCCTGCTGAAACTTGTAATAGCTCTGATAGGCCTGCCTTTCGGCATCGGGATTTCTGGTCCAGATGCCGTTGGGCCCGCGAAAATCCGGAATTCCCGATTCGGTGGACATGCCGGCTCCGGTCAGCGCGACGGCATACTTGCTTTTGATCAACTGTACGGCCGCTTTTGAGATGAATGCTTCAATATCCATTTATTTGTCCTCAGGGTTCATAAGAGAGTTAATCAGGCCTATGCCGTTATAGAAAAATACTTTGTCATAAAACTCCTGCGACAGATTATACTGCAACAGTGTTTCGATTTCCGATTCACGCGGGAGAATAAGATTGGGAAAATCCGATCCATACAGGATGCGGTCCTGATGTTTTTCCAGCGGCGCGTTACCAAGGTTGAAGCCGCCGTGCCCCTGCTGTTCTTTAAAGAAAGCGAAAGCCGTGTCCAGATAAAGGCCGGGATGATCGTCCAGCAGGCTCATGAACCCCCCGTATTCAAAGGCGCCCAGGTGAGCGATGTTGGCTTGTATGTCCGGGTACCTGTTCAAAAGCTTCTGGAATTGATCGAGCCCGACAAATTCATTGCCCAGCGGGCCGTTGCCGACATGAAACAGGATGCGTTTCTTGCGGTGGGTAGCCAGCTCGTATAAAGGGAAAAGCCGCCTGTCGTGCGGATATAAGCGCTGGACGTGAAGGTGTAATTTGACGCCGAGCACCCGGGGATGATCCAGAATTTTTTCAGCATAAAACAAAGCGTTTGCGTCGCCGGGGTGGTAGGCCGCAAAACAGTAAAGGTCGGGATCTTCCGCCAGCACCTTATTATTCCACGCGTTGAGCCCCTCCGCGATGCCTTCGCGATGGGCGTAATTGGAATAAACAATTTTTCCAACCCCCCGCGCCCGCAGATATTGAATGCATTCCCGGTAATAGAACTTGTAGAGAATGTTCAAACGGTATTCTTTGTTAAAATAATTCCAGATAGCGTCGGACATTCTGTCCGGGAAAAGATGAACATGAAAATCGATAATGCCGGCGGGTATCCTGCGCATGTCGGAATGCTCCATAAACATTTGCCGTAAAACCTAATCATAAAAATTAGATTTACAATTTCATATGCGTTTTTTTGCATGAAGACAAACGATATTTTAATTCAGCTTAAGCCCGACGACTGTGAAGTCTCCGCAGCTTGCTGCGATATAATGACATTCCGCGCAGAGCTCGACAGCTGGATGCGTGGTTTTTGACCATCGGGCTTTTATGAAAGAACGGGCATCACGCCTGGTTCATTATTTTCCGCAGGGATTTTTGCCTTTGACGGTGTCGATTAATTTGTTATAGGGATTCCCGGTCAAGGAGGATTTTTTATGATTGTCACTATTGTTCATATTGCGGTGAAACCGGAAAATATAGACGAGTTTGTAAAAGCAACCGTTGAGAATCATCAATATTCGATCAGGGAAAAAGGAAATCTGCGGTTTGATGTGCTGCAGCACCGGGACGATCCGTCATTATTCACTTTGTACGAAGCCTACGAGTCGGATGAAGCGGCAGCCCGGCATAAAACAACTGCTCACTACCTGAAATGGCGCGAAACCGTTGAACCCTGGATGGCCAAACCACGCCAGGGGATTGTCCATCATGTCATCGCGCCGCCGGATAAAACCGCATGGAATCGATAAGCAATCTGAATATCCCCGGACTGCCCGGAATTATTTTCGGCACCGGCGTATTTGCAAAGCTGCCTGAAATCATCCGGTCTTATGGCGGCAAAGCGCTGATCGTTACGGGCGGCGAATCACTGAAGAAGTCCGGCCGCTGGACGCCGCTTACCGTGCAGCTTGCCCGGGCCGGGCTTTCATTTAAAGCCCTGTCCATCCGGGGAGAGCCGACATCGGAGGCCGTCGACGCGATGGCCGCTGAATATCGCAGGACACAGGTGAACGTCGTTGTGGCCGTCGGCGGAGGCAGTGTGATCGACTGCGGCAAGGCGCTGTCCGCTATGCTTGCCGAAAAGGGTTCCGTTAAAGATTACCTGGAAGGCGTCGGCACAAAAAAACCATCCGGCGTCAAGATTCCGTTTGTGGCCGTGCCGACCACCGCCGGGACGGGAAGCGAAGCGACGAAAAATGCCGTTCTTTGCGACCGCCGGGAGGGCTACAAAAAATCCCTGCGGCATGATTCCTATGTGCCGGATGTCGCGCTGGTTGATCCCGCGCTGACGCTGACAATGCCTCAGCCCATGACGATCGCCTGCGGGCTTGATGCCGTGGCGCAATTGATTGAATCCTGCACATCAACAAAGGCCGATGGGGTGACCGATTCACTGGCTTTAAAGGCGCTTGCCTGTGCCGCGGAAAGCCTGGTGCCGCTTGGCCTCGGGCAAAGCAACGATATCGCGCTCAGAGAAAAAATGTCTTACGCGGCGCTTGTTTCCGGGATAACGCTCAGCCGTGCCGGTTTGGGTGCCGTCCATGGCATAGCGGGGCCCCTGGGGGGACTGTTTCCGGTGCCGCACGGCGTGGCCTGCGGAAAGCTCCTGTTCCCGGTCATGAGTTTTGTCGTCAAAAAAGTAATGGATGAAAATAACTTTGAGGCCCAAAAGCGCTTTGCCGATATCGGTAAAATTCTTACCGGTAGTTCCGGCGGGGATGAAACTTTTTATTGCCGGCAGTTTCTGGATATCCTGCGGAAGTGGTCACAGATCCTGAGGCTTCCGCAGCTTGGTTGTTTTGGTTTGACATCCGCCGATTTTGAAAAAGTCATTCGCCTTGCGGACAGTAAAAACAGCCCGGCCGTTCTGTCTCCGCAGGAAATAAAAGTGATCCTCGAGATCGTCCGCTGAGATCCCTGCCTAGCCTTTATCCTTGATCCTTTTTCCTTTCGCCTTGAACCTCGTATTTTTAGTATATCCCCATCGCGCAGCCGCCGGCAAGTGTCGCCCCCAGTTCGCGGCATTGCTCCAGGATTTCCTCGGTGATTTTTCCCTTGGCAATGACGGGTGTGAAAACGGTTTTGAATTTGTAGCCCAGGGCGATGCGTTCGATGGCGCGAAGAGCTCCGCTTCCGTCGTTTCCGGCGCTGATGAAAACGACAAAAGGTTTGCGGAAAACCTTGTCCTGCGCTTCGCCGTATGTGCGGTCGAAGAAGTCTTTGATCAGGCCCGACATGTAGCCGAAGTTTTCGGGCGTACCGACGGCGAGGCCGTCACAGCCAATCAGGTCTTCGCAGGTGGCCTCGGCGGCTTTCTTTAAAATGACTTCGACGCCGTCGATGGATTTCGCGCCTTCGTAAACGGCATCGGCCATTTGTTTAGTGTGTCCGGTCTGGGAATGATAAACGATTAATATCTTAGTCATGATAAAAACAGGTAATAGGTAATAGGTAATAGGTGATAGGTGAGGGGACAAAGGCTGGAGGTTCAGGGATAAAGGATAAATCCTTAGCCCCTGACCTTTTACCTATTACCCATAACCCCTTTTACGGCATTTTATTGATGATGCCTAAAAAGCCGTCGGCTTTGAGCGCCGCGCCGCCGACCAGCGCGCCGTCAATGTCTTCCATCGCGATCAACTCGGCAATATTATCTTTCGTCACGCTGCCGCCGTACAGAATACGGACATCAGCGGCCATGCAGCCGTATATTTCAACAATAAGGCGGCGAATGAAATCATGAACGTCTTCGGCCTGTGCCGGGGTGGCCACTTTGCCTGTTCCAATCGCCCAGACCGGTTCATAGGCTATCACAAGGTTGTTAAGACCGTAAACGTCAATTCCGGCCAGCGCGCCTCGCACCTGGCGGCTCACAATCGCCTCGGTTACGCCCTTGTTTCTTTCGCCATCCGTTTCACCGACACAGACGATCGGCTTCAAGCCGGCGGCCAGCGCTTTCTTCGCTTTTAGATTGACGGTTTCGTCGCTCTCCATAAAATACTTGCGGCGTTCCGAATGGCCGATGATGACGTAGGTACAGCCGACATCTTTGAGCATCACCGGAGAAACTTCGCCGGTGTACGCTCCCTTGTTTTCAAAATACATGTTCTGCGCAGCCAGCGCCATGGCGGAACCCCGGATAACATCGCCTACGCTTTGCAGGGCGGTAAACGGCGGAGCCACCACGACTTCGCCGTTTTTCAAACCAGTTGTGCCATCTTTAATCGCGGATGCCAGGCTGACGGATTCACTGACCGTGTTGTGCATTTTCCAGTTGCCGGCGACGATCCACTTTCTCATGGTTTTCCTCCGCTTTTAATCGAGCGCGGCTACCGCTGGAAGCGTCTTGCCTTCCAGAAGCTCCAGAAATGCTCCGCCGCCGGTGGAGATATAGGATATCTTATCGCTTTTACCCGTCTTATGAATGGCTGTATCGGTATCGCCGCCGCCGACAATGGTCAGCGCGCCGGAGGCGACAACCGCGTCCACCAGTTTGAACGTTCCCGCGGAAAACGGAGCAAGCTCAAACATGCCCAGCGGCCCGTTCCAGACGATGGTTTTGGCGGATTTCACCGCGTCGGAAAACGCCGCGATGCTCGCGGGGCCGATGTCCAGACCCATCATGTCATCGGGAATATCCTTAATGGCGACAATATTTCTTTCAGCGTCCGCCGACGGCGCCTGGGCGATGACGGCGTCAACCGGCAGCAAAAACTGCACGTTCTTAGCTTTAGCCTTATCCATGATCTTTCTGGCCAGGTCCAGCATGTCTGTTTCACACAGGGATTTGCCGACGTTGAACCCCTGCGCCTTTAAAAAAGTAAAGGCCATGCCGCCGCCCACAATGAGTCGGTCCACTTTATCAATGACATTTTCCAAAACCTTGATTTTGTCGGATACCTTGGCGCCGCCGATAATAGCGACCAGCGGCCGAGCGGGATTGCCAATGGCTTTGTTAAAATATTCAATTTCGTTTTTTAAGAGGAACCCGGCTGCGCACACTTTCACAAATTTAGTGATGGCGGTATTGGAGGCCGCGGCGCGATGCGATACGGCAAACGCGTCGTTGACATAAACGTCGCAGAGTTTGGCCAGCTCCTGGGCGAACGCGTCGTCGTTTTTGTCTTCACCGGCATGGAAACGCAGGTTTTCCAGAAGAATCACGTCCCCCGCTTTCATGGCGGCGGCTGCCTGCAGGGCTTTTTCACCCACGCAGTCATCGATAAAGGGAATATCTTTCTTCAACAGACCGGCAAGAATCGGCGCGACCGGCTTTAGGGAGAATTCATCGACCCGCTTGCCTTTGGGCCGTCCGAGATGGGACGCAACAATGACTTTGGCCCCTTTTTCCCGAATGTAATTAATGGTGGCCAGGCTTGCTCTGACCCGGGTATCATCCGTGACTTTACCTGACTTGTCCATGGGCACGTTGAAGTCCACGCGCACGAACACCTTCTTTCCGCTTACATCAATCTGATCTAAATACTTCATGATTCTACCTCACTGTCGTATTTTTATTTCATGATAAACGACAGGAGCTCCAGCATGCGATTGGAGAAGCCCC
>CAZDYR010000015.1:0-15438 GCA_964509625.1 uncultured Smithella sp.
TCATCTTATTATCTTGGCCTGTTATAAATGTACCGGTTCGTCCGTTCGCAGACAGAATATTTGCAAAAGATAAGAATTTAAAGGTAGCATTACTGATTGCGGTTCTAAAATTGTCACTGATCACATACAAAATCACTTATACATGAAAAAGAGCGCAATCTGAGTGACGTATCGATTTATTTTCACCATGAGAAACAGGGGTAGACAGTATCTTTAAGGGGACAGAGCATCGAATTTTTAAAGCGGAAGGGAAATCTTTGGCGAAGCGCGCTCAAGCAATGATGTCAGGTATGTTCTTTGATATCCTAGATTTGCTTTCTCATCGCACTAAAATAAGATCCGCAGCGTCCGCCTCATCCGGCCGGATCTATTGAGCAAATCATTTTTTGGTCTATTTCTTTTTTTCCAGCTTTTTTTCTGCTTCGGCTATGATTTCAGAAAGATCATAGTTTTCATCGATACTGTAATGCGGATCCGAATGATCAAGGTTGACGGCGTCCATAAGCATATCCTGATCATCCCGCTTGATTTTGCCGACTACAGGCGATTTCTCCGATTGTGAGATCCTGGCCGCAGACATTGATTTGCTTCTGGCCCCGGATCCGGAATCCAGAACGGCTGAGTGGTAGTATGAATCGGTGATCTCGCCTTTTTCCGGTTTTACGGAAGCCATGGGATTGTGATATTTCTCGCGCTTTTCCAGATATTCCGTTAAATAGCGCTCCTGCGTAAACATGCCGTCGGCCTTGCTGGTATGCATCGAATTTTCGATTTGAAACAGCTTTTTGTCCCGGATCAGCCCCTTGATCTGAGACGTTCCGCGCATAATCGACAAAAGAGGCAACCGAAATCCAATCTCTTCCATATAAACCAGCTTTTGCAGCAGTATCCAAGTTACAGTTGATGCCAGTTGATGCCTGATGTATTCCTCCGCTTCCGGCGGGGCGGAATTGATGATTCGGTAGAGGGCATCTTCCATGTTGGTGGCATGCAACGTTGCAATGACCAGGTGACCGGATTCCGCCGCGTTTAAAGTCAGCGCGATCGTCTGAGGGTCTCTCAGTTCCCCCACCATGATGATATCCGGGTCGGCCCTCATAATGTCAATCAGGCCTCTTTCGAATGAAGGGACATGCTCACCGACTTCCCGCTGTTCAACAAAAGACTTTCGGGATGGGATCCGGTATTCAATCGGATCCTCCAGGGTAATGATATGCGCCGACCGTTTATGATTGATGTCATCAAGAATCGAGGCAATCGTTGTGGTCTTGCCGCAGCCGGTCGTGCCGCAAATCAAAACGAGTCCGGATTTCAGGTCACTGATGCCGTGGATGGACGGATGAAGATTTAACTGATCAATGGTCGGAATGACATTCGGCAATAATCTGATTGCCAGGGACAGTCCGTGGTCCGTATTAAAAATATTAACACGGACGCGCACATTTCCCAGGCTGGCGGCAAAGTCAACCGACCAACGCTGCCGCAGGGTGGCCATATTTTTTGCGTTGAGGATGGATTCAACCAGAGCATCAACATTCTGATGTGTCCAGAACATCTTTTGGTCAAACCGGATTGAACCGTCTTTACGGCATATGATAGGCTGTCCGCCGCAGATATGGACATCGGAATAACCGCTTTGAGCACACCAGATGATCAGATCAGTAAATCGTTTCAGCATTTACTATTTCTCGACCTAATATCACCATTAATAAAAAAGGAGTCCCTTATCACAAAGAAAACTCCTGAGTGTAACTGGAGGCGGCATCCGGATTTGAACCGGAGAATAACGGTTTTGCAGACCGCTGCCTTAGCCACTTGGCTATGCCGCCATAAAAATAAAAATGGAGCGGGCGAACGGATTTGAACCGTCGACGTCTACCTTGGCAAGGTAGCACTCTACCACTGAGTTACGCCCGCTCACCGAAGAGCGTTGGTGAATATAACAAATAGGCTGCGCTTGTCAATTAAAAAATGAAAAAAACCTTGATGAATAATTATTTTGTTATTTCCATGATCCCGTATTTTGCCCTAAAACCTCTATTGGACGGAAATCCCGAAGTATCTTTATGAGTCGGACTTTGCCTGCCCCCTGTAAAACTTAATAAAATAATCGATTCCCGAATAAATCGTCAGCAAAAATGCCGCATAAAGAATGACGGTGCCGACCAAATGCGCGTCCAGGCCCAAAAAAGGATAGTGAATCATCAGAGCGGTGACGGCAATGATCTGTGCCAGTGTTTTTTGTTTTCCCAGAATACTCGCCTGAATGTAAATACCGTCCGATGAAGCAATGCTGCGGATGCCATCCACAATCAAATCCCGCATGATAATAATCACGACAATCCAGGCATCTATCCGGCCGATGGGTATCATCAGAATCATGGCCGTATTGACGATCAGTTTATCCGCCAGCGGATCCAGAAATTTTCCCATGGTGGTGACAAGATTGTATTTTCGCGCGAAGAAACCATCCAGGAAATCCGTGATCGAAGCCAATACAAACAGCGCGGCCAGCACCAGACTCCAGAAGGGCCCGGGTGATGCCAGCAGAAAAAACAAAAATGGAACCACACTGATGCGGGCCAGGGTAATGCTGTTGGGCAGGTTAAATATATCACCGTTATTTTTCATTCGTATCAGCCGTTTTTTCTGAATACAGCGCTGCAGACAAAGAGTCCGGATTATTTCCGGGGCACCTTTTTCCAGTCTTCCAGAAACAGAGCAATTCCCTTGTCCGTGAGAGGATGCTGAGCCAGCTGCGCAATGACTTTAAAAGGAATCGTGGCGATGTCGGCACCCATCAGCGCGGCGTCGAGAACATGTTTGGGGTGGCGGACGCTGGCCACAATCACTTCCGTGTCATATTCATAGTTGTCGTAAATATCCAGAATCTGCCGCGTCAATTCCATTCCGTCGTGTGCGATATCATCCAGACGCCCCACAAAAGGGCTGACATACGCCGCCCCGGCCTTTGCCGCCATCAACGCCTGCAGCGGCGAAAATATCAGGGTCTGATTGACGGCAATGCCTTCAGCGGCAAACATCTTGGTGGCCTTAAGGCCTTCCGTCGTCATCGGAACTTTAATAACGACCTGACTTCCCAGGCAGGCGAGCTTTTTTCCTTCAGTCACCATGCCTTTCGCCTCCAGACTGATGACTTCCAGACTGACCGGCCCTTCCACCGCTTTAAGAATTTCCCTGACGACGGAATCGAAGTCTCTCTTTTCTTTGGCGATCAGTGAAGGATTTGTTGTAACGCCATCCACCATCCCCAGTGCAAGTCCTTCCTTTATTTCCGTAATGTTTGCCGTATCAATGAAAAATTTCATAATTCCCCTCGTTTTTCTGACAAGCTATTTTTTTTCTGACAGGTATTTCTCACAGCACGTCTGAGAGCAAAAATACTCCTGCCTACCTTCCACGTCTTTGACATAGGCCTGACTTTTCGGAACATACGTTTTGCAAAATGGATCCTGAACGAGATCCTCGCCTTTTGGCTGCGCGTTATTCACCCGGTAGCCTTCAGCCTCCCCGGATTTCATTCGCCTAAACATCGTCACCACCTTATAACCAATGTAGATCAACACCAAAATGATCAGTAATTTAAAGATATTCATTACGACCTTCTTTTCTAATTTTTATAAATCTCAACAATTTTATTATCGCTCAGCCTGTCCTTCAAGCCGCGCATGGAAACACCAAACACCGGATGAACCAAGTATGAAGCAATCTCACATAAGGGTTCCAGAACAAAAAGCCGTTTGTGCATCCCGGGATGCGGAACAATCAGGTCCCTGTCCCGAATGATCTCCTGTCCGTATAAAAGCAAATCGAGGTCAATGGTGCGCGGAGCACCTTTATATTGCCGTGTCCGCCCCATGTCCTTTTCTATATTTTGCAGAACATCCAATAATTCGCAGGGAGAAAGCGTCGTCCTTATTTCCGCCACCGCGTTGACATACCAATTTTGATTCTCAAGGTTCTGCCGTGTTTCCTGCCCGTCTACCACCGGTTCCGTTTTATAAAAAGAAGATATTTTTTCTAAAGCAACGCCCCCGGCACAAGACAGCGTTTGAACGGCTTGCTTGCAGAGCCGCAAAGAATCACCCATATTGGAACCAATGCCTACATAAGCAAGAATGCCTTCCAACATAAAACCTGCTTATTTGATGTTTTTCAGGCCCAGGACATCCTGCATGTCGTAAAGACCGTTCTTCTGGCTCACAATCCACTGCGCCGCGCGGATGGCCCCTTTGGCGAAATTATCCCGGCTCTGAGCGCGATGAATGAATTCCAGCCTTTCTCCCATGCCGCCGAAAATAACAGTGTGTTCGCCCACAATATCACCGGCCCGAATCGTCTGAATGCCGATTTCCTTTTTGGTCCGTTCACCGATCAGTCCGTGCCGGGTATAAACCGCGTCCTTTTTGAGATCGCGACCCAGTTTGTCGGCAATGACCTGAGCCATCTGCATCGCGGTGCCGCTGGGCGCGTCCTTTTTCAAGTGATGATGGGCTTCAATGATTTCGACATCGTAATCATCATTGAGAATCCCCGAACAGTATTCCAGCACTTTCAACATCACATTGACACCGACGCTCATGTTGGGTGACAAAACGCAGCGTGTTTTTTCGGCAAGCCGGCCGACGATTTTCATTTCCTCCGTCGAGAAGCCCGTGGAACCGATCACAATAGCGCGGTTTTTCTCGCTGGCAATTTTCAGATAATTCAGCGAGGCCTCATGATGGGTGAAGTCTATCACCACATCCGCCTGATCAATGCAATCGGCCAGTTTATCACTGACCAGGGCGCCGGTTCTGCCCAATCCCAGAGAATGGCCAACATCCCTCCCGATAATCGGATGGCCGGCCACCTCAATGGCTCCAACCACCCGGATGTCCTCCATGGATGAAATCAGGCTGATAATTCTGCCTCCCATTTTTCCACCGGCGCCGGTAACAATCGTTTTAACCATAATATCCACTCCTCAGATTACATGTATTCTGAGTCTGATCAGGAGATCAGACCGTAATTTACCATAACCTTCTTGAGTTTATCATAATTCCCCTGCGCCATCGGGCACAGCGGCAATCGATATTCATATTCAATTTTTCCCATCATCGCCAGCGCCGCTTTGACCGGCGTCGGATTGACTTCAATAAAAAGGACATCAAACAGCGGGCTCATTTTTTTGTGGAGAGCTCTTGCCTGAACCATATTCCCCGCTTCGGCCGCGTCCACCAGAGCCGCCATATCCGCCGGTACAACATTGGACGCCACGGAAATAATCCCTTTTCCGCCGATGGACATCAAAGGCAGGGTAAAGCCGTCGTCGCCCGAGAGAACGTCAAAATCGGGGCCGCAGAGATCCAGCACATCATTCATCTGTTTGAGAGAACCCGATGCTTCCTTGATGCCGACAATATTACTGATCCTGGCCAGACGGGCGACGAGCTCCGGTGACATGTTGATTCCCGTTCGTCCGGGAATATTATAAGGAATGATTGGAATCGGAACCGTCCTGGCAATCAGCTCGAAATGCTGATAAAGCCCTTCCTGTGTCGGCTTGTTGTAGTAGGGACAGGCGATCAGCGCCCCGTCCGCACCGGCTTCATAGGCATGTTTGGTCAGGCGCAGCGCTTCCGCCGTGCTGTTCGAGCCGGTTCCGGCAATCACCGGCACGCGTTTTTTTGCCGCATCGATGGTAATTTCAATGACGCGATCATGTTCATCATGTGTGAGCGTTGGCGATTCCCCTGTTGTTCCGCAGGGCACCAGCCCATCAATGCCGGCCGCGATCTGAAACTCAATAAGCTCACGCAAAGCTTTTTCGTCGACTTTACCATTTTTGAAGGGTGTTACCAGAGCGGTAATGGCTCCTCTGAACATAAATAATGCCTCCCGGATTTTTATTGATAATTTAATTCCGCTGTCTGCGATTCACGGCAGACACCGTTCTCATTGCAAAGCTTTAAACGGTAGCTGTATATTTTTCCTTTTTCCACATTCACATCGGAAAAACTATACCCGTTCGTTTCTTTTTTGATGTTTAATACCTGGATCTGACCGATCGACTGGAACGTTCGCGGACAATCCCTGCAGACATTGCCCGGACTTCCCAGTTCACTTTTCTCAATATGGATATACGTGATTTTTCCATCAGGATCATGCAGCTGCCAGGTCAATACAGCGGCATTTTCCCGCGCAGACACTGCCAATTGCTGTTTTGCCTGTTCGGTCAAAACGACAGACGCGGAGGGAACGGGGTTGCCCTTTAACCCGCAGCCTGCGGTCATAAGAAACAGGATCAGGCCGACGAATATGCTATTTTTTACCGAGACTTTTCTCAAATTCCCGAATCCTTTCTTTGACAGCCGATTGAGCCGTCCCGCCGAGATGCCTGCGGGCATTGACGGCATTGTTGAGTTGAATCCTGGAGGCGATCTTCCCGTCAAAACCGGCGTAAAAAGACTGAAATTCACCCAGGGTAAGACCTTCCAGGTTTTTTTTTGCTTTGATACAGTATGAAACAATGCCCCCCACAATTTCGTGCGCCTTGCGGAACGGCACGCCCTTTTCCACCAGATACTCGGCAATATCCGTCGCCGTGGAATACCCTCCGCTCGCCGCCTGATACATCTTAAGGGCGTTGAATCGGGTATGAGCCAGCATCTCGGTAAAAATAGCCAGGCAGTCCCTGACCGTATCGACGGCGTCAAACAGGGGCTCCTTGTCTTCCTGCAAATCGCGGTTATAGGTCATGGGCAATCCCTTGATCAGCGTCAGGATCGCAAATAAATCACCATACACGCGCGCCGATTTGCCCCGGATCAATTCCGCGATGTCCGGATTCTTCTTCTGAGGCATGATACTGCTGCCCGTCGTATACGCATCCGATATTTCGGCAAAGCCGAATTCATCGGACGACCACAAAATCAAATCTTCGCAAAAGCGGCTCAAATGGGCCATGCACAGAGATGCCGCAAAGTTGAACTCCGCAATATAGTCGCGGTCCGCCACCGTATCCATGCTGTTTTGGGTCACGGACGGAAAATTCAGGAGTTTGGCCGTGCGTTTCCGGTCAATGGGCAGCCCCGTACCGGCCAGCGCCGCCGCGCCCAATGGAAGCACATTCAGACGTTTTCTACAGTCCGTCATTCTCTGTTCATCGCGGCTGAACATCTCGGCAAACGCCAGAAAATAATGGGAAAGAAGAACCGGCTGCGCTTTCTGCATATGCGTGTAACCCGGCATGATGGTTTTAATCTCGCTTTTGGCCATCGCCACGAGCTGCTTTTGCAGATTCACCAGCAGATTCACCACGCCATCAATCTCCGATCGCAGAAAAAGACGAACATCCAGAGCGATTTGATCGTTGCGGCTTCTTGCCGTGTGCAGTTTCCCCCCTGCATCACCGACACGACGGATGAGCTCTTTTTCAATGGCCATGTGAATATCTTCATCCGCCGGATCAAACACAAACCTGCCGTTTTCAATATCGGAAAGAATGGTTTTCAGTCCCCGGATGATGGCGGAAGACTCTTTTTGGGAAATGATGCCGCACTCCGCCAGCATCGTCGCATGCGCGATGGAGCCTTCAATATCGTAACGATACAGCCGGGAATCATAATGCAGCGAGCAGGTAAATTTCTCCACGCTCTTGGCCGTCGCCTCGCCAAACCGTCCCGCCCATGGTTTTTTTGTCGTCGCCATGAATGCAACTCTCCGCAACGTTATTTTTTGTTTTTCAGCATGTGCTGAATGCGCAGACGCAATCCGTTAAGACGAATAAATCCGATGGCGTCTTTCTGATTATAAACTTCATCTTTCTCAAAGGTGGCAAACGCTTCGCTGTAAAGTGAATTCGGCGATTTGCGTCCGACCACAACACAGTTGCCTTTATAGAGCTTGATCCTCGCCGTGCCGGTGACGTTTTCCTGCGTCGCGTCGATATACGCCTGGAGCGTTTTCATTTCCGGCGCGTACCAGAAGCCGTTGTATGCCAGTTGCGCGTATTTCGGGATGAGCGAATCACGCATGAACATCACTTCGCGATCCATGGTGATGGATTCCACCGCGCGATGCGCCGCCCAGAGCACCGTTCCGCCGGGCGTTTCATAAACGCCGCGTGATTTCATGCCGACAAAGCGGTTTTCCACCATATCGACGCGGCCGATGCCGTTTTTACCCGCCAGAATGTTCATGTGATCCATCAGCGTGGCCGGCGACATCTTCTTGCCGTCAACGGCAACCGGGTTCCCTTTAACAAAATCAATTTCCACATAGGTCGGCTTGTTCGGCGCTTTTTCCGGAGAAACGCTCAGCACAAACATATCTTCCGGCGGTTCCGCCCAGGTGTCTTCCAGTATGCCGCCTTCATGCGAAATGTGCAGAAGGTTGCGGTCCGAACTGTAAGGCTTTTTCTTGGTCAGCGGAATGGGAATTTTGTATTTATGCGCGTAATCAATCATGGACTCGCGGGAATTAAAGGTCCAGTTGTCGTCCTTCCAGGCGGCAATGATATTAATACCGGGATTGAGCGCGATATACGTCAATTCGAAGCGCACCTGATCGTTACCTTTTCCGGTCGCGCCGTGGCAGACGGAATCGGCTTTTTCCTTTTTGGCGATCTCGATCTGCTTTTTGGCAATCAAGGGTCTGGCCAGTGACGTCCCCAAAAGGTAGGTGCCTTCATAAATCGCGTTGGCCCGAAGCGCCGGAAACACGAAATCGCGCGCGAATTCTTCACGAAGATCTTCAATATATATTTTGCTGGCGCCGGTATTGATCGCTTTTTCCTTCAAACCCGTCAGTTCTTCCTTCTGTCCCACATCGGCGGCAAAACAGATAACTTCACAACCGTAGGTTTCAATCAGCCAGCGAACGATCACCGATGTATCCAATCCGCCGGAATAGGCCACCACAACTTTTTTAATTTTTTTCGACACGATCTTTTCCTCCTAAAGCAATATTTCTAAAACAGCCTTCTGCACATGCAGGCGGTTTTCCGCTTCGTCAATCACGACCGACTGCGGCCCGTCGATGACTGCCGCCGTAATTTCCTCTCCGCGATGCGCGGGCAGACAGTGCATGACGATCGCGTCTTTTTTCGCGACTTTCAAAAGCGCTTCATTAATTTGATAATTTTTAAATATTCTTTTGCGCTCCCCAGATTCGGCTTCCTGCCCCATGCTGGTCCAGACATCCGTATAAAGCACATCCGCATCTTTTGCGGCGTCAAACGGATCCCGGTAAAGCGTGACACTCCCCTTTCCCGTCCTGCGGCACTCCTCGGTAATCTTCTCATCCGGATCGTAGCCTTCCGGACAGGCCAGCGTCATGTTAAACGGCAGAATGGTTGCGGCCTCGATCCAGCTGTTGGCCACATTGTTGCCGTCGCCGATATATGCGACTTTCACGCCGTCATACGTTTTTTTCTTTTCGATGATCGTAAACAAATCCGCCAGAATCTGACAGGGATGCAGCAGATCCGTCAAACCGTTGATGACCGGAATGGTTGCATAACTGGCCAGCACCTCTGCGGATTTCTGGGCAAACGTCCGGATCATGATGCCGTTTAAGTAACGGGACATCATCCTGGCTGAATCAGCGAGAGTTTCGCCCCGGCCGATTTGCGTGTCACGGGAATTGAGAAACAGGGCAATGCCTCCCAGCTGATACATGCCGACCTCAAACGAAATTCTTGTTCGCGTGGAAGACTTGTCAAAAATCATCCCCAGCGTCTTACCCTTCAGGGAAGCATGTTCTCTGCCTTCGGCGAGCAGCTTTTTCATTCGTGAAGCTCTTTTACAGATGTCTTCAAAATCATCCGCCGTCATACCGGCAAAACTCAGCAAATCTTTTTTCATTTTCCCTCCATGACGGCATCAAGGACAGCGACAGCCTGATCAATATCCTCTTTGGTGATAATCAACGGCGGAACAAAACGCAGCGTCTTTCCGCCGGTACAGTTAATCAGCAATCCTTTTTCCTGACAGGCCTTGACAATATCCGCGCCTTCAATCGAGAGCGCGCAGGCGATCATAAGGCCTTTTCCCCGAACGTCGGAAATAATCGCGTGCTTCGTTTTCAAAGCTTGCAGCTTCTCCAGAAAGTACGCGCCCATCTCGAGACAGTGCTCCAGTAAATTGTCTTTCAATATCGTCTGAAGAGTGGCGTAGGCCGCCGCCATAGCCAGCAGATTACCGCCAAAAGTCGACGCGTGATTGCCCGGCACAAATGCCCGGGCGACTTCATTGGTCGCCACCATCGCGCCCACCGGAAAACCGTTACCCAGCGCTTTAGCCAATGTCATAATGTCCGGCTTGATGCCTGAATATTCATAGGCAAAGAGTCTGCCTGTCCGGCCGATGCCGGTTTGCACTTCATCGACAATCATCAGAAGCTTGTGCCGATCGCATATTTCACGCACCCTTGCCAGATACTGCGTGTCCGGAATAATGACACCGCCTTCCCCCTGAATGGGTTCGAGCATCACCCCGCATGTTTTGGGCGTAATGGCCGCCTCCAGAGCCCCCGGATCGTTGAAAGGAACATATCGAAACCCGTCCAATAGCGGCGTAAAACCGAATTGAAACTTTTCCTGTCCGGTGGCGGTAATCGTCGCCATGGTCCGGCCATGAAAAGAGTCTTTCATGGTGATCAGTTCAAATTTATCCGGTCCCAGGTTTTCGTGCGCGTACTTGCGCGCCAGTTTAATGGCCGCTTCATTGGCTTCCGCGCCGCTGTTGCAGAAAAAGGCTTTGTCGGCAAACGAGTGTTTCGTCAATAACGCGGCCACTTCCGCCTGCGGCTTCGTATAATACAAATTGGAGACGTGCATCAGATCTTTGACCTGCTTCTTAATCGCTTTGACCACGTTCGGGTGGGAATGTCCCAGATTGCAGACGGCGATACCGGCGACAAAATCCAGATACTCCCTGCCGTTTGCGTCCCAAACCCGCGCGCCATCGCCCTTTACCAGCGCGATGGCCACCCGCCGATAGGTATTCATTATATTTTGATCGGCCAGAGCCATGATCTTTTTTTCATTCATGATGATGTCCTCTTAAACTTATAAAACGATTTCCGTACCGATTCCCTTATCCGTAAAGACTTCCAGAAGAATCGCGTGCTTGAGCCTTCCGTCAATGATATGCGCTTTTTTCACGCCGCCGCGCAATGCTTTGAGGCAGCATTTCACTTTCGGAAACATGCCGCCTTCGACCGTTCCATCGTCAATCAGATTCAAGGCATCCTGATTCGTCATGGTCTGAATCAGTTTCTTGTCGTTGTCGAGCACCCCGGCAACGTCCGTCAGAAGCAATAGTTTTTCAGCTTTCAGCGCCGCGGCAACTTCACCGGCCACAATATCGGCGTTGATATTATAGGTCTCGCCTTTTTCACCGATGCCGGTGGGCGCGATCACGGGGATAAAACCATTCTGGGTCAGCGAAACAATCAATTCGGCGTTAACTTCCTTAACCTTGCCGACCAGACCGATGTCAATGATTTCCGACGGTGTGTGCTGTGCCTTATCCTCATTGAGATAATATTTTTCCGCGACAACCAGGTTGCCGTCCTTGCCGCTTAACCCCACGGCTTTGCCCCCGTGCTGATTGATCATGCCGACAATTTCCTTGTTCACCATGCCCACCAGGACCATCTCCACGATGTTCATAGTTTCCTGATCCGTCACCCGCATGCCCTGGATAAACTTGGATTCCTTGCCCAGCTTTTTTAAAAGACCGCCGATCTGCGGACCTCCTCCGTGCACAACCACCGGATTCATACCGATGTATTTCATCATGACGACGTCACGGGCAAATTTGTCCTTCAGATCTTCATCAGTCATCGCGTGGCCGCCATATTTGATGACAATCGTCTTGTTGTAGAAACGCCGTATATAAGGCAGCGCCTCCAGCAGAATGTCCGCCCGCTCCATTGAACTCTGTAAATGCTCCATGGTTTCTCCGTTTATAAAATGTATCGGCTCAGATCTTCATCCTCAACGATATTGTCAAGTTTTTCTTCCACATATTTGGCGTCAATCATGATGGTTTTATCCTTCATGTCCGGCGCGTCGAAGGAAATATCCTCCAGGAGTGTTTCCATAATGGTGTAGAGGCGGCGCGCGCCGATATTTTCCGTTCGCTCATTGACGATGGTCGCCACCTCGGCAATCTGCTCCACCGCGTCATCGGTAAATGAAAGTTTAATGTCTTCCGTCGCCATCATTTCCGTGTATTGTTTGACCAGCGCGTTATTCGGCTCGGTCAGAATCCTGACAAACTCTTCTTTTCCCAGTGAATCAAGCTCCACGCGGATCGGGAAACGCCCCTGCAGCTCCGGAATCAGATCGGAAGGTTTTGTTCCGGAAAACGCGCCCGCCGCGATAAACAGAATATGATCCGTCTTGACCATGCCGTAGCGCGTGTTGACATTCGATCCTTCAACAATCGGCAGCAGATCGCGCTGGACCCCTTCACGCGAGACATCGGGACCGTGCTGCGAATCGCCGCCGACGATCTTGTCGATTTCATCGAGAAAAATAATGCCCGACTGTTCCACGCGATCCAGCGCCGTTTTGGTGACTTTATCCATATCGATCAGCTTCTGCGCCTCTTCGGCGGCCAGGATGTCCAGCGCCTCCGGAACTTTCACATTTCTTCTTTTCTTCTTCTGCGGCATCATGTTGCCCAGCATGTCTTTGAGATTGAGCCCCATGTCCTCCATGCCCGCCGCGGAAAATATTTCAATCATGGGGCCGCTTCTGGTTTCCGATACTTCCAGCTCGACCATCCGATCATCCAGTTTACCGTCTTTGAGCAGTTTGCGCAGTTTCTCTCTTGTTGCGTCCTGTTTTTTGATCTGCTCGTCGGTGGGCGAAAGATCCATCGTTTCCTGATCATGATCCGTCAGCATATCACCCACATTTTTTTCCATGGGACGCGGCGGCAGGAGGAGATCCAAAACCCGCTCCTCCGCGATCGAGGCGGCTTTTGCCTGAACGGAATCCTGCTCATCAGCCTTGACCATATTGATGGACAATTCCACCAGATCGCGCACCATGGATTCAACGTCACGTCCCACATAACCGACTTCCGTGAATTTGGACGCCTCCACTTTCAGGAACGGCGAATTGTCCAGTTTCGCGAGCCTTCGGGCAATCTCGGTTTTGCCGACGCCCGTTGGACCGATCATGATAATATTTTTCGGTGATATTTCGTCCGCCAGTTCTTCCGGCACGTTCTGCCTGCGCCAGCGATTCCGCAAAGCGATGGCCACGGCCCTTTTGGCATCCGCCTGGCCGATAATGTGCCTGTCCAATTTTTCCACTATCTCACGGGGTGTCAACCCAGAATTATTCATCTTTTAAATAGGCTCCTTACTTCTTGCTCTTTTTGACTTCTTTGGCGCTCTCGCCATTGAGATCAATTTCTTCGAGCGTTATATGATCGTTGGTATAAATACAAATTTCCGAGGCAATCTTCATGGCTTCACGGGCAATTTCAGTGGCGGATAGATTGCTGTGCCGCACCAGCGCGCGCGCCGCCGCCTGGGCAAATGCGCCGCCGGAACCGATGGCCATGACATCATCGTCGGATTCGATGACATCGCCGTTGCCCGAGATGATCAGGGAATAATCCCGGCTGACCGCGATCATCAGGGCTTCCAGGTGACGCAAAACCCGGTCTGTTCGCCAGTCCTTGGTCAGTTCAACGGCCGCGCGAAGCAGGTTGCCGTTGTATTGTTCCAGTTTCTGATCGAAGCGGTCAAAAAGCGTGAAGGCGTCGGCGGTCGCCCCCGCGAATCCGACAATCACTTCATTGTTGTATAGTCTGCGCACTTTGCGCGCGCCGTGCTTCAGAATGGTTGTATCCAGCGTCACCTGTCCGTCACCGGCCACGGTAATTTTATCACCTTTCTTAATAGCCAGAATGGTTGTGCCTCTGATGTTCATTTTATCTCCTGTTTGTCAGCTCAGAGCTCGTAGCTCGCGGCTTGTAGATCCTACCGCTTCGCCCTGGGGTGGGCTTTATCATAAACTTCCATCAGGCGGTTGATGTTGACCGCCGTATATTTCTGCGTCGTCGAAAGGCTTTCGTGCCCCAGCATTTCCTGGATCGACCGCAGATCCGCTCCGGCGTTTAGAAGATGCGTGGCGAAGCTGTGCCGAAGCGCGTGCGGACTGATTTTGCGTCCGATGCCGCTTTTTGCCGTTGCCGCGTCCACAATCCGGGCAATGCTTCTGGTTGTGATCCTTCTGCCCCTTGCATTTAAAAAAAGTGCACCGTTTAAACCATCCGCCGGATTCTCTTTCCTGACACTTTCAGTTGCGGACAGATATCTTCGGAGGGCCTCCAGCGCCGGTCCTCCCACGGGAACGATTCTTTCTTTTCTGCCCTTGCCTCGCAGTTTCACCTGAGCCGCGTTAAAGTTCACATCTTCCGTATTCAGTCCGGCCAGTTCCGACAAACGCAGTCCCGAAGAATAGAATAACTCCAGCATGGCCTGATCGCGCAGACCCGATGCGGAGTTATGATCTCTGGACGCGTTTAACAGTTCAAAAGCTTCATCCACCGACAAAAAAGTCGGCATATACTTTTCCATTTTCGGAGTCTGGACTCCCCGGGCCGGATTGTTTTTAATCAATCCCTCGCGCAGTAAATATCCGTAAAACGCCCGCAGGGAAGAAATCTTGCGGTTGACGGATACCTTTTTCAATCTTCGGCCATGCAGAAAAGCCATGTAAGCCCGGATGGTTTCCGGCTGAGCATCCGGCATTGTTTTTTGCGCCGATCCATTCTCGGGACTCTTGAGAAAGCCGTTGTACTCCTCCAAGTCCGTCAGATAGGCCCTCCGGGTATGTTCCGACACATTGCGCTGCACTTCCAGAAATGTCCGAAAATCCGCGAGCAGGTCCTTCATTGCTTCACATTTTGTATTTTCCGAAGTCTTCAGCCGATAAATTTTCCAGAAATTCCTTTATTTTATCTTCTTTAAACTTATCAATGTCGGAAAGCTTCATCCCGAAATCGATGTTGCGGGATTTCTCCAGGACACTTTCTTCCACAAAAATGGACGCCTGCGCCCTGAGCGCCAGCGCGATGGCATCACTGGGCCGCGCGTCGATCGCGTACGTCTGCCCCGCTCGGGTCAGGTAGATACTCGCAAAAAATGTGTTGTTGCGGATATCGACAATTTCAATCCGATTGACTGTAACGTCCAGCGCTTTGATGCATTCATGCAGCAGGTCATGGGTCATCGGCCGGGAAAAAACAACGTGTTCCAGTTCCGTGGCGATGGCGCTGGCTTCAAATAAACCGATCCAGATCGGAATGGCCTTGCTTTCCTGCAGGTCTTTCAAGATCACAATGGGTGTATTGGTGATCGGATCAATGGTCAATCCGGATACCTTCATCTCCAGCAGCATCC
>CAZDYR010000016.1:0-15084 GCA_964509625.1 uncultured Smithella sp.
GTTGTCCGGCATGGTGATAATGTTTTTCCCGTGAAGGCGTTCGGGATTGTTAAAGTCGAAGAAGGACTGCCCGTCACTTTCGATGGCGGAAATGACAAAATCCTGACGCGCGATCAGCCAGTCAAAAGGCAGCGCGTTTTGTCCCAACGATCGCAGCGCCTTGGAAACCGAACATCCGCCCACGCCGGCCAGACTGACAAAAACCGTTTGTGTTTTTTTCTTCATACGCAGCTTACGTCTCAATAGACCACATTTTCTGGATGAGTTTCTAATGCAAAAAGTCCTAATTGTCTAGTTCTTTATATTCCTTCGATTTTCACCGCGGTATTGTTAAGTTTATCGATGCTAAAGCCGTTTTACAAACAGCGGACAGATGGATAAAGAATCCGGAAATCACCCGGCGGTTTCGCGGATCATGATTTTCCGGAGGCTGTTAACGGCATCCGGTTCTCAGGAAGCCAAAACAAAAATGATGTTTTAAAAAAATGGCTAATGTGTTAGGTAGCAAACCTTTGAAAGCAGAAGGTTATTTTTTTATTCCCGCCGCCGGCGGGACGGGTGTCCGCGGTTTTTCTCAAGACGGGCGTGAAAGTTTGTTGAGGAGAGCTTGCAGGGTGAAAGAAATCTAAAGGTGGCATGGCGGACGAAAAACGGTAAATCCGGACGGTCATGCCGGCAATGAGAATCAGTAATGGTAACTATTCAAAAAATTAAAGATTTCCTGAAAATCGGCGAGGCGGCAGCCTCCGGTCACAATCTTCACGTAGATGCGTTGAAGGGGATAACGATTCTCTTCGTGGTCTGGGCGCACACCATACAGACCAATCATCCCCTGAAAGTAAACAGTCATCTCTATCTGACCTTTTCCTCTTTTGGAATGCCGCTGTTCATGTTGCTGAGCGGTTATATCATCTCAACGCAACTGCGCAGTACACTTCCGGGTTTTGTGAAAAAATATGCTCTCCGGCTTATCCTGCCGTTTTTTGTCTGGTCGATCATTGCCTATTTTTCTTTTCATTTTTACCAGAAAATGAGTCTGCATGAATATCTGTTAAATCTGGTTATAATGCCGTCCAACGGTCTGTGGTTTCTGTGGGCGTTGTTTTTGAACAGCGTTGTGCTTTTTTCGGTTCTCAAACTGGTTCAGGCGAGAAATTGGGAGCGCTGGGAAAATTATCTTGTCATCGCATCGATTTTGCTTTCGCGTGCCGCCTCCTCGGAGTATTTCGGCCTGTCCGATTTTAAGGTTTATTATACCTATTACGCGGCGGGATTTTTCGCCTGCAAGTATTACGACTGGCTGAAGGCCCGGCGCAAAATATTTTACGCCATTTCCATTGTCGGATTTCCCCTGCTTTTGCTGGCTTTCCGCAGCGATAAATTCCCGACTTTTTACCCCCTGCTGCAAAATATTTTCGGTGATACGGGGCTCGCGCGCCTGATCGTTTCCATCTATAAATACGCCATCGCCTTTATGGGCATGGCCTTCCTGTCATTTCTGATGGAACTTGTCCGGCGGACGCGGTTCTACACGTTCTGCTGCTGGGTGGGAACGTTGACGCTGGATATTTACGTGAGCCACGGAATCTTTATCATGAGATGCAGTCCGGTGATATGGCAGTATCTGGTTGTGGCGGCAGTTGCGTTTGCCTGCTCCGTGGCCCTGACGGTGCTGGTTTTAAAACGGTTCAGAATTACCCGTTTGATCTTTCTGGGACAGACTCGATGAATCGGGGAAGATACTGCGATGGCCGATGAATCCGTTAAAACACCAATGCCTGAGCATGCAAGGGATACGGGGATCGACATGCTCAAGGCGATCTGCATTTTGCTGGTGGTATTGTGGCACTGTCAGCCGATCAGGGGGGGCATGTTTCCGGGCGATCAAGGGGCTGCGGTGGCCGCCAGGCAGGTCATTCATTTTTTTTACTTCAACATCTCCCTGCTGGCCGTTCCCTCCTTTATTCTTGTTTCTTTATACCTTTTTATCGGCAGAATGTCTGAAGGCGGGGATTACTGGAAAAAGCGTTTTTTGAAACTGGCTCAAGTTTATGCGTTCTGGGTCGGAATCCAGTTCATTCTTTATCTTCTGCTGGGAGGCACCCTTCCTCTTCCCCTGAAAACGATTATACGCAGCGGGGGTCCCGACCTGCCTTTGGGTTCGTTTGCGCCTCCCGCGCCGTCCATTTTTTATTATCTTTATGCGCTGATTTTCTGCACGGTGCTCACCTTCTTTTTTCTTAAACTTCCGGATAAAATAAAATTGCTTTTATCCGTCATCGTGATTGTCGCCTCCTGCATTTATTTTTATGTTTGCTCCGTTCAGGGGATATCGATAGACACCCGGTCCATGAAAAATTATTACGCGTATATACCGGCGGCCTACTGCCTGTACCGCTATAAGGAAATGATATTAAAATGGAAGTGGTTTTACTTGATCGCCGCCCTTTTGTTTATGGTTGTCGAACTGTCTCTGGGGTGGCGGACACCGCCCTATGGAAGGCTGTCCATTTTCTGGGGAGTGCTGTTTCTGGTGACTTTTTTTGTTTCCGGAAGGACAGCCGCGTACCGGCCGGTCAGTCTTTTATCCCGTTATTCGCTGGGGATTTTCGCTCTGCACGGGTACAGCATGGTTGCCGTCACCGTTTTGTACACCCTGCTTCGGGGACAAAAACGTGTCTTATCCGTTCCGGAGGGGCTTCTGCTTTTTGCCGCGATTTTTGCTTTAACCTGTCTCTGCATCTGGTTGATGTCAAAAACAGGGTTGCGCAAATACGTTTCATAAACCCGCGCCTGTCGCACTGAACCTGTTCAAGAAACTGCTTGTCCAATCTTGCATTGGAACGGCGGGTTCAAATCAGAAATATTTTTTGAAAAATATGAAATTTTGGAAGATGCGCCGTTCAGGGACTTTCCAGCGCTTCGCGGATAACGCCTTTGACTTTTTCGGTGCTCAATGATTCCAGGCAAAGACTGTGTCCGCTGTTGTCGCAGCCCTTTTGAAAACAGGGGGCGCAGTCCATGTCCGGCGCAATAACCCGGTGATCTTTTCCGACGGGCGCCCAGTCTTTCCAGGATGTCGGGCCATAGATCGTGACAGTCGGGACGCCGGTTGCCGCGGCGATATGCGGCGCGGCGCTGTCCACACCCACGTGCAGACGGCTCAGGCTCAGCAGGCCGGCAAGTTCCGCGAGCGTGGTCAGGCCGGCCAGGTTGAACACCCGGGCATCGCATTTTTTGATAATGGCTTGCGCTTTGGGCTGTTCTTCCCGGGAGCCGATGATGATGACCCCAGTGGCGAAATCCTTCCACAACCAGTTGATGATCTCAATCCACTTTTGAGAGTTCCATTCCTTGTAGGACCAGCGGGAAAAAAAATTGATGGTCATCCAGCGCTCCGTTTTGTCAACTTTTCCGCGGGTCAGGATTTCCCGGACGCGTCCTTTAACAGAATCCGCCACCCATAACCGGGGGATGATGTCGTCCGTATCGATGCCAAGTCCCCGCAGGAAGCACAGGGTTTGATCCGCCGCTCCGTAACCGCCAAGCCGGGGTCGCGGAACGACGCCGTGCGTAAAAAAATATTTTCTCCAGAACGGCACGCCTTCGGGGTGGTGCATGGTGACGCGAATCGGCGCTCCCGTTAAAAAAGACAAAAAAGCGCCGCGGTCTCCCAGGCGCAGGTCAATCACCAGATCAAAGCGCTGTGCCCGGATGGATTTTAGAAATGACAGTTGTCCGGCAGCCTGGTGGAGCGGATTTCCGCGATGCCGTTTGATTTCAAAAACCTGTTTGATCGAAGGGTCCGCTTCCAGCAGGCCGCCGAAGCCTTCCTTCACCATCACGGAGACTTGCGCCCCGGGGATGGTATTTTTTGCGGCTCGAATGGCAGGCGTGGTCCAGACCACGTCGCCGATGTCTCCCAGTTGAATGAGAAGAATCTTTTTGACGCTCCGGGGGAGCTGATATCCGGATTGATCGATCACCTGCATGTCGTCAGTCTTTCACTCTTTTTGCGGCCAGAATTTCCGCGTAAATGTCCTGGTAATTCTGAGCCGCTTTTTCCCAGGTATTTTGTGCCGCGGTTTGAACCGCTGCGGCGGACATGGTTTTGCGTGTCTGTTCATCCATCAGGATCTTCAATCGGGATGCGATGTAGTCATGGTCCGAGGGATCTTCAATCACAAATCCGTTTTTTCCTTCCCCGACCAGATCTTTCGCGCCTACATGGCTGCTGATCATAACCGGCAGACCGGCCGCCATGGCCTCGGGAACAACCATGCCGAAAGTGTCAAACTTCGAAAGCATCATATACAGGTCGCCTGCCAGATACAGATCGACTAATTTATCCCTGGACACCACGCCGGTGAAATGATCCGATCGGCAATTCCAGCTTCTTTCGCTATTCTTTCATACTTTTTGACGTTGCCTTTTCCGGCGACAATTAAATTCATTTTTCCCCCCTGTTTTTGTAATTTCGCCAGGGAAAGTAAAATATGATCCAGCCCCTTGATTTCAAAATTCATGGAGGCGAAGATGATCACCAAATCGGTGTTATCAATCCGTAAGCGATCTCTGACGGCGCGGCGTACATCATCTTTATTTTTGCGCGCGTAATCATGTAAATTAACACCGGGATGAATAACGCAAACCCGGTCCGGGTGGACGGGGTATTCGTTCAGAAAAATCTCCCTGGTTAATTGGGAAACGGCGATAAACTTCCGGCAGCGGCCTTCATAAACCAGTTTTCGTTCCACCCAGGCCGTTGCCCGGTCAAACAGACTCATTTTTTTGCACCGGATCTGGTCAACCCAGTAGCGATGAGGGACGCCGTGAAGCGTGTAGATGTCCGCCGCGAATATTCTTTCATGGCTGTGCACCAGAGAAAAATGAGAACGATGAAGCCGGCGCTGGACAAACCAGGCAAAACTGATCGTCGTCAGAAATTTAGGAAAAGAGATAACAGGAATCCGATGAAATTGAAAGTCACCGGAATCCGACTGCCAGCGGTTGGCAAAAATATCAAATCCGTATTCCGGATTTGCACTCAACCTGTTTGTCAGTTCAGAGGCGAACTGCTCGGCCCCGCCGACCAGTCCGTATTTGGGGATGACGACCGCGATTTTTGTCATAAAATATATCTTTTCGCCTGTTTATCGTGCATCAAGCTCTAACACAGATGCGAGAAAAAATCATGTTTTAATAGCAGGATAAATATGCTATCAAACCTCAATAAATTCAAGGCGGATCTCCATCATACCGCAACGCGGCGGGTTATTCATCAGAGATGATTTGGCTTGTGCATATACGGATGGCGGATGAAGGTGGGAGGCCATTGACCGGCTTAAGCCAGTGATGAATCAGCGCCATCCTGTTTGTTCTCCGCGCGCGCTAAGGACTGGGTAAATATATAAAGTGAATATTCTGGGTATTTCGGCATTTTATCATGACAGCGCGGCCTGCCTGGTTCAGGACGGCGCGATTATTGCGGCCGCTCAGGAAGAGCGTTTTACCCGCAAAAAACATGATTTCTCTTTTCCCCTTCATGCCGTGGATTACTGTCTCAGGCAGGGGGGGATCAAAGGCGCAAATCTGGATTACGTCTGTTTTTACGACAAGCCCTTTATTAAATTCGAACGGATTCTGGAAACCTATCTGGCTTACGCGCCTTGCGGCATCCGGTCTTTCATGATGGCGATTCCTTTGTGGATCAAACAGAAACTCTGGATGAAAGAGTACATTAAAAAGCAGCTGGATTTTGAAGGCGTCATCCTTTTTCCCGAACACCACGAATCTCACGCCGCTTCAGCTTTTTTCGCTTCGCCGTTTCAGGAAGCCGCCTTTCTCACCATAGACGGCGTCGGAGAATGGACCACAACCAGTTACGGAATCGGGAAAGGCAATCAGATCCAGATTCTTTCGGAGATGCACTTTCCCCACTCTCTGGGCCTTTTGTACTCCGCTTTTACTTACTACACGGGATTCAAAGTGAATTCCGGCGAATACAAGGTGATGGGACTGGCGCCTTACGGCAAACCGGTCTACAGGGATTTGATTCTTTCAGAGCTCATGGATCTGAAAGAGGACGGGTCGTTCAAGCTGAACATGAAATACTTCAACTACTGCGCCGGTCTGACAATGACCAACGCGAAATTCCACCGTCTGTTCGGAGGACCCGCCCGCGAGCCGGAATCCAGAGTCACGCAGAGGGATATGGACCTTGCCCGTTCGGTTCAGGATGTTACCGAAGAAGTGATGCTCCGGATGGCGAAGCATATCCACCGCGAAACCGGACAGAAGAATCTGTGTCTGGCCGGCGGTGTCGCGCTCAATTGCGTGGGTAACGGCAAAATTCTCCGCGAGGGGCCTTTTGAAAACATCTGGATACAGCCGGCGGCCGGTGACGCGGGAGGCGCTCTGGGTGCGGCGCTTTTCGTCTGGTACCAGTATCTGGAAAATCAGCGGCCCGCCGACGGCCAGCAGGATTTCATGCGGGGGAGCTTCTGGGGCCCCGATTTCAGCAGGGATGAAATCGGCCGGTATCTTGAGCAAAACAATATTCCATTCGAAGAGGTGCCGGATCAGGCTATTCCGGAAAGAGTGGCCGATCTGATTGCCGCGGAAAAAACGATCGGGTGGTTTCAGGGGAGGATGGAATTCGGTCCCCGGGCGCTGGGAAGCCGTTCAATCATTGGTGATGCCCGATCTCCTCAAATGCAGGAGATTATGAATCTGAAAATAAAATTCCGGGAAAGTTTCCGGCCTTTCGCTCCCAGCGTGCTGAGAGAGAAAGTGGCCGACTACTTTGACCTGGACCGGGAAAGCCCCTATATGCTGCTTGTCGCTCCGGTAAAGGAAAATATCCGCAGGGAGATGACGAAGGAGGAGCAGGCCTATTTCGGGCTGGATCAGCTTCATGTTGTTCGCTCCGTCATTCCGGCGGTGACACACGTGGATTATTCAGCCCGGGTGCAGACGGTGACGGAGAAAACCAATCCCCTTTACTACCGGATGATTAAAATGTTCGGTGAGAAATATGATTGCCCCGTTATCATCAATACATCTTTTAATGTGCGGGGGGAGCCGATTGTCTGCACGCCCGAAGACGCCTATTTGTGTTTTATGAGAACCAACATGGATTATCTGATCATGGGGAATTACCTGTTGAATAAAGAAGAGCAGAAACCTCTGAATCAGGATATCAACTGGCAGAAAAAATATGAGAATGACTGAAAGATGATTATTGAAGAAATAAAAAACATCAAAAGCGAGAAGTCCGACCTGAAGAAGTTCGGACTTCTGATCGGCATCATTTTATTGCTCGCGTCGGGCTACCTTTTCTGGAAGCAGCAGCCTGTTTGGGCCGCGGGCGGATTCGTCCTGGGTGCTGTTTTCATTGTCCTGGGTTTTATCCTGCCGTCTGTTTTAAAGCCGCTGCAGAAAGCGTGGATGGCCTTTGCTGTGGTGATGGGATTTTTCATGACCAAAATTATTATGATGGCTGTTTTCTACGCAATGGTGACCCCTATTGGTTTATTGGGTCGGCTTGGCGGGAAAAAGTTTCTGGATCTGAAGATGGACAGAGACGCGGCCAGCTACTGGATAGAGAGGGCGCCAATCAAAATGGAAAAATCCCACTATGAAAGGCAGTTTTGAGGCGGCAATAATTTTTTGAGAGGATTTGAAACGATGGGAAAATGGTCGATTGCGGCGGAATTATGGTCTTACTTAAAAGTTCGCAAGAAGTGGTGGCTTCTGCCGATATTGTTATTTTTGCTGATTATCGGGACACTGTTGATTCTGGCGGAAGGATCGGTTGTCGCTCCTTTGATTTACACACTGTTTTAAAGAAAGCAGATGATGGCAACATCCTTAAAAACAAATTTCCGACGCTACGCAGGGAATATTCTGCTGCTGGTTGTTTCGCTGGCAGTGGTTCTGGCGGCAGTCGAGCTGGTTCTTCCTTTCCTGAAGGTCAAAACAATCGAGGAGGGGGTTTATCAGGCAAGACGGCCGGTGATTCAGGGGCGCTACGGGCAGTTCCATCCTGAACTGGGCTACACGCTCCGGAAGAATCTGCGGAATGTGAAACAGTTTTATCCCGGTCAGCTCGACTACGACGTTGACACAAACGGGCAGGGTTTTCGAGGTCCGGACTGGGATTTGTCTCCCCGAAGAAAAAACGTGGTGGTGATCGGCGATTCCTTCGCTTTTGGATTTGGCGTGCAATGGGATGAGACCATTGGAAGCATTCTGGAAAAAGAGTTGCAGAAAAAGGATGCTTCCTATCAGGTGATCAACCTGGCCATGCCCGGGTGGGATATCGACGCGATTGTCCGTGGGTTTGAATTTTACAAAGACAGGCTGAAACCGGTCGCGGTCGTCTATGTTTTCTGCCCCAACGATCTTCTGGGTGGAATGAAAAAAATATCGGACAATGAATTTGATATTGCGTATCATGGCGGGCCTGAAGATGAAAAAATATTCAATGCCATGGTGGCCAGGCAGCAGCCGGATTACCGGTCATGGGATAAATTCCGCAGGCGGTCTTACCTGAAGGCTTATCACGCCCGGATTATCAGGCCCGTCTTCAGCCAAAGGATTCGCGCGTCCATGCACATCGACAAAGCACCGCGAGGGTATGACTTCCCGCCTCCGATGGATCCGCCCACTCAATCGACATTCGATCCTGAAAGAAAGGTGTTTTTTCAGTATTGCCTGAACCGCTTGCATAAAGCGGCGGGGGAAAGCCGCCTTTACATCATCGATACGTCCGACAAATCCATTTTGTACAGGCGGGATCAGGCGGAAAACCGCAGATGGGTATTACGCGAGTTCGGCTTAACCCGCAAAGGAGTGACCTTTGTTGATTTTGAAACTTTTGTCCGCAAAACGCCGGATGGACGAAAGTTTTATCTGGATTATGACGACCACTGGTCCGCGGCCGGTCACGCGGCCGCGGCCCGGCTGCTTTGGGCAAACTGGAAATCGTCAAATTAGAAACGTTCAGGGACGATTGAGGGGACGCAATGGAAAAAATTCCTCTATCCGTAGCGATCATCACAAAAAATGAAGAAGACAATATCCGGGACTGTCTGCAAAGCATCGCCTTTGCCGCCCAGATTGTCATTGTCGATTCCGGAAGCACGGATAAGACGCTCGATATTGCCGCAGAGTTCAATTGTGATATCCATCGCGAAGGCTGGCATGGGTTCGGGCCGCAAAAGCAAATAGCGATTGAGAGGTGCAGCCAGCCCTGGGTGCTTGTACTGGACGCGGATGAACGGATTCCACCCGAAACGGCGGATGTTATCAGAAAAATATCAGGTGACACGCAGATTCGAACGGCCGGCTTCAGTTTTCCGCGCAAAAACTTTTTTCAGGGCCGCTGGATTCGCCACGCGGGCTGGTGGCCGGACCGTGTGGTGCGCCTTTTCCGCAGGCAGGCAGGCCGCATGACCCCCGTGACGGTCCATGAAGCCGTCGAGATTGACGGCCTGATCACACCACTGGATGTTCCCATCGAGCATTACACGGAAAGCAGTTTAAACGCGATTCTTTTAAAAATTGACCGTTACTCAACGCTCGGAGCGCGCGAGTCTTTTCTTGCCGGGAAGCGCTCCTCGCCGTTTTCCGCTTTTTTCCGCGCCTTTTTCACGTTTGTTCAGGATTACATTTTCCGTCTGGGATTTATGGACGGCCGCCAGGGCCTGACGCTGGCCGTTACCGATTCGGTCAACAAATATTTCAAGTACGCAAAATTATGCGAGCTGGAAAGGATCGGCCGCGGCGCGCAGCCGAAGCCGTCTCATCGGCAGGACGCGTAAATTCCTATGGATATTTCCTTTATTATTGTGAACTGGAACACCAAGGACCTCTTAAAAGACTGCCTGGGTTCCATTTATAAAACCGCCGGGGCTTTGACATTTGAGGTCATTGTCGTGGACAACGCGTCCTCCGACGGATCGGCGGCCATGCTTGCGGCGGAATATCCGCAGGTTCATGTTGTCGCCAATACGCAAAATCGGGGATTCGGCGCGGCCAATAATCAGGGCTTTTGCGTGATGAAAGGCAAATACGCCCTGCTCGTCAACACCGACGCGGTGCTGACGGAGGGTTCGGTTCAAAAGCTGTGGGCCTTTGCCGAGGCCAACCCGCGGACGGCGATTGTTTGCGGGCAGCTTTTAAACGCCGACGGCAGCCGGCAGAATTCCGTCGCCTCTTTTCCCACGCTTTTGACCCTGGCGGTTAATGTGTCGCTTCTGGAATATCTTTTCCCGAAAAAATATCCCAGTAAACGCTACCGGCATGAGAAACCTCTCGAGGTCGATTCCGCGGTCGGCGCCTGCATGCTGATCCGCAAACAGGCCCTGGAGGAAGTATCTTTTTTTGATGAGCGCTACTTCTTCTTTTATGAAGAGACGGACATGGCTTTTGCCATGAAGCGGGCCGGCTGGCTGATTTATCAGGTGCCGGACGCTTTCATTTATCATCTTCAGGGGCAGAGCATTGGAAACAACGCGCGCTCGCGGATAGAATTTTACCGGTCGCGATACCAGTTTCTGCGCAAATGGAAATCCCGGATCTATTACCGGCTGGCCGTTTTTATCATTGTGTTCCGGCTGGCCGTGACCTGCCTGATCAATGTTTCAGGCATGGCGGTGACGCTGGGCCTGGTTAAAAAACTGCGCCGGAAAGCGGCGGTTTACGTGGACATTCTGGTCTGGCATATCCGCGGCGGATGAACCGGCGCGCGGGATACTTAATAATGTATGGCAGATCATGTATCGAAAGAAGGAAGTTTAACGTCAGAATCGTCAGGAGCCGATAAATTATGGAACAGGTTTACGATGTGTTGAAATCATTTGTTGATCCCGTTTTTATTATCTTTATTCTTCTGCTCATTTCTTTTTTAATCTGCCTGATCGGCGCGAAGAAGAAAAGCGGCGCGTTATTTTTACTGCTGACCATTATTCTGCTCTACGGGTTCAGTATTCAGGCAACCTCCAATTATTTGAATTATAAACTTGAGAAGGACTATATCGTGTCCCGTCCGGTTGAGGAAAAAACACCTTTGGATGTCATCGTTGTGCTGGGCGGCGGCTCCTATGATATCAGGGCGCTGGGCAAAACGTTTCCCGGATCCGCCACAAGCGTCAGGCTGGTTCACGCCGTCCGGATGTATAAGGAATACAACGCCAAATATCTTGTCTGCTCCGGGAAAGGCGAGAGCAAGGTATCGAACGCGGAGCTGATGGCGCAAATGGCGGAGGATTTCGGGGTGCCGAAAGAGAGAATCCGCATCGAAGCCAAATCATCCAACACGTATGAGCATGCCCTGGAGTTCAACAGGATGTTTGTCGATAAAAATTTAAAGATCGGATTGGTGACATCGGCCTATCACATGAAACGAAGCGAAACGGAGTTTCGAAAATATTTCAGTCATGTGATGCCGCTGCCGTCGGACTTCCTTTACTCGTCGCCCGCGGGTACGCCCGCCGTCCGGTATATCCCTCGCTCGCAATGGCTTATAAACAACACGCTTGTTTTCAAGGAAAAAGTTGGTATACTCTGGTATATCATCAAAGACATTTGAAAAGCCTGTGTTTTTTGTTCTTAGGCCATCGGGCCAATGGATCCGGATATTACCGGGGTATGAGATTGTGAGAGCAGGTATCAAGGGATGAACGATCATCCTTGGCCCTTGCTCAGTGGTTGTTGATTTTGCTAAAGATTTCTTCGTTAAAGCCGAAATGAACATAAAGGTGTGTTTTTTAATTTGCAGCCGGCGGCTGCAAATTAACGGCTGAGGTACTATTCCAATTTTATGGAAAGTATTATATAAAGATTTTAATCCCGCTTAGGCGGGACATGCGCTGACTCTCCTACGCTAGCCGCTGCATAATGATAATTATTTCATGCCTTTACGGCTTGCTGTGAGATGATTGATCTGCATGGTAATTTTTTCGATCTAAAAAACTCGGATTAAAATCCGATTTCGGGATCTGGCGGATGCTGGAGTCTAAAATATCATGGTCATGAGTCCTCAGTTAAAAAATCCCAAATTTTATTTGATGATTTTTGCGGATATTGCCCTTTTTGCCGTGTCCCTTTTTCTGGCCTACCTGATGCGCCATGAGTTTAATTTTGGCCGGGACGACGTTCAGCAAATCATGGGTCTGCTTGCCTGGGTCATTCCTCTGAAATTTCTGATTTATCTTTTCAGCGGTTTGTACAGCGGCATGTGGCGTTTCACGGGCGTGCGGGATTTCTGGCTTCTGGCCAAGGCCGGTATCATATCCACGATGCTGATCGCGCTGATTATCCTGTTTGGCAACAGGTTCGAAGGATATTCACGCAGTATCTTTATCGCCGACGGTATCATCACTTTCATCCTGACCGGCGGCATGCGCATGGCGATCCGTTCTTTCTACGCGCTTCGCGCCAGGACGGGGATGGACAATGATTTACTGCCCGGTGTCCGTTCAACAAAAGTTTTGATCGTTGGGGCCGGCCAGGCCGGTGAAAAGATATTGCGCGAGATTATGGAGAATTACACTCTGAATTTTGATGTCGTCGGTTTTATTGACGATGATCCGGAAAAACATGGCCTGACCATTCATGGTGTTCGCGTCCTTGGCAATGTGGGCCGTCTGCCCGCTATTATTAATCAGGAAAGGATTCAGCAAATCTTTATTGCCATTCCATCCGCCAGCGGAGATGCAATCCGGCGGATTGTTGAAGCCTGCCGGAAATCCAACACCTCCTATAAAATATTGCCCGGGATCGGCGAACTGATTGACGGCCGGGTCAGCGTTAAACTGCTCCGGGACATCAGTTACGAAGATCTGCTGGGGCGGCCGCCTGTTGAGCTTGATACCAGAGGTATCCGTAATTATCTTGACGGCAAGGTTGTTCTGGTGACCGGTTGCGGCGGCTCTATCGGTTCCGAGTTGTGCCGGCAGATTGTTAAATATCAGCCCGGCAGACTTGTTCTGTTGGATTCGGGGGAGCATAATCTGTTCAACATCCAGATGGAAATGCAGCACGAACACTTCTATCAGCATTTCGAACCGGTTCTGGCGCGCGTGCAGGACGAACCGCTTATGGATGATGTTTTTGAAAAATACAAACCCGATGTCGTGTTTCACGCGGCGGCTTATAAACATGTGCCCATGATGGAAAAAAATCCCTGGCAGGCGGTCTACAATAATATTGTCGGCAGCAAGGTGATGATGGAAATGGCCGTGAAGCATCATGTGGGAAGGTTTGTTCTGGTTTCAACCGATAAAGCTGTTCGGCCGACCAACGTCATGGGCGCCAGCAAGCGAGTGACCGAGTTGATCATGCAGTGCCAGCTGGGCAACGGAACGAAGTTTATGGCTGTGAGGTTCGGCAACGTCGTCGGATCTTCGGGATCCGTCATTCCCTTTTTCCGCCGCCAGATTGAGCACGGAGGGCCCGTTACCGTCACGCACCCGGAAGTCAATCGTTTCTTCATGACGATACCCGAAGCGTCGCAGATGATTCTGCAGGCGGGGATGATGGGAGAGGGCGGTGAGATCTTTGTTTTGAAAATGGGGACGCCTGTTAAGATTGCCGATATGGCGCGTGACTTGATCCGTCTTTCGGGGAAAGAACCGGATGTGGACATCAAAATTGTTTATACCGGTTTGCGGGAGGGTGAAAAGCTGTATGAAGAGCTGATCACGGAAGGAGAGGATGTCCTGCCCACCAGCCATAAAATGGTTATGGTGCTGCGCTCCAACGGTCATTTCAACGGCGCGGCCAATCGGCAGGAAGCCAAACAGTACCTTTATCGGGAGATTGATGAACTGGTACAGATAGCATCACGTCATGATGCAAAAGGCATTAAGGCCAAGCTCAGGGAAATGGTGCCCGAGTTTTCACCGCAGACAAACGAAAGCGTTCTGTGAATAGTTCATGGCTCGTAGCTGATAGCTCATAGTGATTGCGGGGTAACAATTTTAAACAGGAGCAACGAAATCATGAAGCATATACTTGTAACCGGCGGATGCGGCTTTATCGGATCAAATTTTATCCGCCACACCCTGCAGCATTATCCGGATTTTCGTCTCGTCAATCTGGATAAGCTGACCTATGCCGGGAATCCCGGCAATTTAACGGATATTGAAACGAATGAACGCTATCGCTTTGTAAAAGGCGATATTACTAACGCGGATCTTGTCAGAAAAATATTTGCGGAAGAACAAATCAACACGGTCCTCCATTTTGCCGCCGAGTCTCATGTGGACCGGAGCATCACGGGACCCGCGGAATTTGTCCAGACCAATATCGTGGGCACCTTCAATCTGCTGGAAGCGGCGCGGGAGGCGTGGCTGAAAAACCCTGTGCCGGGCGTTGACGCGTCGGAAAACGGCTGCCGCTTCCTGCATGTCAGCACCGATGAAGTTTACGGATCGCTGGGAGAAACAGGGGCTTTTCAGGAAACCACCCCTTACGATCCCCGATCCCCTTATTCCGCCAGCAAGGCCTCATCCGACCATCTGGTCAGCGCCTACTTCCATACTTACGGCCTGCCGACGCTGATTACCAACTGCTCCAACAACTATGGCCCGTATCAGTTTCCGGAAAAGCTCATTCCACTGATCATCAACAACGCCCTTCAGGGAAAGTCTCTGCCGGTTTACGGCGACGGAAAGAACGTCCGCGACTGGCTGTACGTGGTTGACCACTGTGAAGCCATTCTGACCGTCCTGCAAAAAGGCAAAGTGGGTGAAACCTACAACATCGGCGGAAACAGCGAAAAGCAGAACATTGAAATCGTTCACACCATTTGTGATCTTCTGGATGAAAAAGTCGGACAGCTCGAAGCCGGCAAAAAAAGACGATCGCTGATCACCTACGTTAAAGACCGTGCCGGGCATGATCGCCGCTACGCCATTGACGCCACAAAAATCCGCACCGAGCTGGGCTGGTCCCCCCAAGTGACCTTTGCCGAAGGCATGAAAAAGACCATTAACTGGTATCTGGATCATCAACCCTGGATCGCCTCCGTCACGGACGGCAGCTACCGGGAATATTATGAGAAGATGTACGGAA
>CAZDYR010000017.1:0-1155 GCA_964509625.1 uncultured Smithella sp.
TGACCCTGATCCAGACCAAAAGAGTGAAAAGCTTTCCCGTCATCCTGATGGGCAGGGACTACTGGCAGGGCCTGTTGGACTGGCTGAAAAACAGCATGGTGCAAAAAGACATGATTCTTCCCTTTGATCTCGAAATGATTCAAATTATTGACGAACCCGAAGAAGTCGTTAAGCACATCAAGAAATACGTCATTGTTTAAACTCAGCATTTTTCTTCTCCCTGAGAGACATGCATGACTCTGGAAAAAGCAATCACTGACTTAAAAAAAGGAAAAGTTGCGTCCTGTTATCTTTTATACGGAGACGAAGATTATCTTGTCAATGAAGCACTTCATCAAATGTTGCAAATTCTCATGCCGGAATCAGATCGTGATTTCGGCCTTTTTTTTCTCGATGGCGAAAACGCGGATTTTGATCTGCTGAAGGATCATCTTCTTTCGCCTTCGCTTTTGGGCGGCAGAAAAGTTGTTGTGGTAAAAAACACGACTATTTTTCAATCCCGTGAAAATCTGAGTGATTTGATCCAAAAAATCCGCGGCAATATTGATGAGCACCCCGATAAAGCCGCCAAATGCTTTCTAGCCTTTCTCAAAATATCCGGCTTTGCCTGGGAAGATATGCAGGGCGCCGGATGGCAAAAAATCACCGACGAACAGTGGCGTAATGCCGTGGAAGATGATTCAGGGGATGACCGCCATAAATGGCTGCCGAAAATAATTGAAATTTGTGTCAGCCGGGGGTGGTCATCAACGAGTGTTGCTGACCTTTCTGAGCAGTTCGAAGAACTGATTTCAAAAGGTCTTCCTGAGGGAAATTGTTTAATCCTGACAGCCGAAGCGGCTGATAAAAGGAAAAAAATATTCAAAGTCATTGATAAAACAGGAATGGTTTTACACTTTGGTGAGATCAAGGGTGAAACGGCCACAAGGGAAACGTTGAAACTTGAAGCGCAGAAATTGCTCGGCCCTTGTGGAAAGAACCTTACCCCTGCGGCGTGGATAGCACTGGGTAAAAAAACGGGATTTCAGCTGCGTCCTTCGTTAAATGAGTTGCAGAAATTAATTTCTTTTGCCGGTGACCGATCTGTTATTGAAGAAAAGGACGTCGAGTCTGTTGTCGGTAAAACGAAAGAGGACTCGATCTTTGATTTAACAA
>CAZDYR010000017.1:1165-11736 GCA_964509625.1 uncultured Smithella sp.
TTTAACAACAGCGCTTGCTGAAAAAAATTCAAAAGCGGCACTTGCGGCCTTAAAAGCCCTGCTCGATCAGGGGACGCATCACTTGATGATTTTGACGATGATCAGCCGCGAAATCCGCCTTCTTTTACAGGCTTCTATTCTGGTTCGTTCGGGAAAACTGCCCAGGCTCATGCCAAACATGGAATTTGGTTCCTTTCAGAAAAATGTCTATCCCGCTGTGGCAGGGCTGACGCCGGACGTGTCCCGTAAAGATGACTTACTGGTCAATAAGCATCCTTTCGTTATTTTCAATGCGTTGCGAAATTGCGGCCGGTTTTCCTATTCTGTCCTGGTGAACTATCTGGATGATTTACTGGATATGGACCGCGCCATGAAATCTTCCGCAACGGATCCGCAGCTGCTTCTGGAGAGTTTTTTGATCAAAGCCTGCTCTAAAGCTTCCTGATTTTGATTTGAGCCTTTCTTTTAGCGCGGGAAAGTTTTCGGGCGGGGCCTTTCTTGTTGGCAGGGCGGTCGTATTCTTCGTCATTTTCGCCATTTAGTTTTTGCGATTCTCCATTGACCGGCGATGCCCATTGTCTATTGACTATCGTTTCAAATTCCAGCGATGACAGAGTAGCTTTGCCCCTGCGTGCCGCGTAAGAGGTTATTTCCCGGTCGGAAGAAACAACGAGAATTTCCTCGTCGGTGGAAGCGGTAATCCTTTTCAGGACGTCATCGGCTTTAATACCGCGGGGCGAGTAGATGATGTGAATACCCGAGGAATAGTCGCGCTCTTCCTGGACGGGACCGCTGACCCAGCCGTCAAAGACAACGGTAATACGGTGATCTTTCCTGCTTTTGTATTCCGAAAGCCAGGCAATCAGGGCTTTGCGTCCCGCTTCGAGACTCTGCCGTTCAAAACGGCGCAGTTCGACTGATTGCCGGATCAGGTTATAGCCGTCAATTAAAATGTTCATGGCTGATTTTTGCACATTGATGCCTCAGGTTCAATGAAAAAAAGGGGTTCGGTATTTTTCTTGACTTGACGGTTGCCTGTCTGTTACCGTCCCTCAGTATCTGTCATGACTTCAAAGCGGGCGTAACCTGCTTTACAATAATAAGTCGGAGGTTTTTATGGAAATTAAGAAAATATGCGTATTGGGTGCGGGCCTGATGGGCAACGGGATCGCGCAGGTTTGTGCCGCGGCAGGATTTGACGTCACCCTCAGAGACATCGAGCAGAGATTCATCGACGGCGGCATGAACACCATCAAAAAGAACCTGAGCCGCGACGCGGAAAAAGGCAAGATCACCAAAGAACAGATGGACGCAATTCTGGACCGGATCAAGCCGACACTGGATTTAAAAGAAGCGGCGGCAAACGCGGATGTCGTTGTTGAAGTGGTTATTGAACTGATGGATCTGAAGAAAAAAGTTTACGCGGAGCTCGAAGCGGTTGTTCCTTCGCACTGTTTGTTTTTTACCAACACCTCGGGTCTCAGTATTACGGAAATGGCCGCGATTACGAAAAGACCGGAGCGTTTTATCGGTACTCACTTTTTTAATCCCGTTCCGGTGATGCGGCTTTTGGAAGTCATCCGCGGACAGCAGACCTCCGAAGAAACGGTGGAAATAGCCAAAGCCTGGGGCAGGAAAATCGGTAAGGAAGTTGTCATGGTAAAAGAAGCCCCGGCCTTTGTCGTCAATCGAATTTTATGCTCCATGATCAACGAAGCCTTCTTTGTTTTGGATGAGGGTCTTGCCACACCGGAGGATATTGATAAAGCCATGCAGTTGGGCTGCAACCATCCTATCGGGCCCCTGGCACTGGGGGATCTGATCGGTCTGGATACGCAGCTCAGGATCTGCGAAGGTATGCACCGGGAGTTAGGCGACAAATACCGTCCATCGCCGCTTTTGAGAAAACTGGTTCGCGCCGGCAATCTGGGACGCAAATCCGGTCGAGGTGTTTATGACTACAGCAAGAAGTAATTACGCTTGAATAATTAACGGCGGAAATCATTAAAATGAGGCCGCCGTTTTTTATTGAAGATGGAAAAAATCAAACACCTCGCAGTAAGCTGCCGAGGTATGCACGGAACGTCTTTATATCACAGCAAGCTGCGAAGAATCAACACTCGTCATGCGTAAGCGGGATTGAATCAGGCCTTGTTTATTGCGGCTTTCAGCGCGGTGATGGTTTGCGCGTAATCGGATGTGCCGAAAACGGCCGCGCCCGCGACCAGCACGTCCGCGCCGCTTTGGGCGATCGACGCGATGTTCTGCAGATTTACTCCCCCGTCCACTTCCAGCAACGGTTTTTGAGGCAGTTTCGCGATCAGTTCACTTGCGCGTTTTATTTTGGAAAGCGTGCCGGGAATAAACTTTTGCCCGCCGAATCCGGGATTGACCGACATGATCAAGAGCAGGTCGAGTTCAGGGAGAATCTCTTCAATGGAACTGAGCGGCGTTGCCGGGTTCAGAGACACACCGGCTTTTTTCCCCGCCTTTTTGATCAATTCAACCGTGCGATGCAGGTGATTGGCTGCTTCCACATGAACAGTGATGTAATCGGCGCCCGCGCTGGCGAAAGATTCAACATAGCTGTCCGGATTCTTAATCATCAAATGAACGTCAAAAGGCAGCTTTGTGGTCTTGCGTAGTGCGGTGATGATTGCTGGTCCCATCGTAATGTTGGGAACAAAGTGCCCGTCCATGACATCCACATGAATCCAATCCGCTCCGGCTTTTTCCACCGCGGCAATTTCCTCGCTCAGTTTTCCGCCGTCAGCGGAAAGGATCGAAGGGGCAATCAATTTCATGAAAGTTTCTCCTTGTTTATGCCTACCAGATATACCAAAGTGCATCACCTGTCAACCAGAGAGGGGAATAGGCTGTAGACTGTTAGACTGAGAGGTTTGAATTGAGGGGCGCGAGCGCCCATCATCTTAACCTAATAGCCTACAGGCTATGAGCCTTTGTTTGCCTTTCCTCTTGACACCGTCTGTGAAAACATCGAATATGCGCCTATGAGACTTCTTTACAACATTCTTTTGATGATCGCCGCGATTCCGGGGCTTTTGTTTTTTTTGCTCAAGATGCTTATGACGGGTAAATATCGCCATAGTTTTCTTCAAAAACTCGGGGGCCGGCAAAAACATCTCCTGGCAGACATTCCGGCAGGCAATCGAATCTGGATTCACGCGGTGTCTGTGGGTGAAGTGACCGCCGCCTCGCCGATTGTAAGCGCTATAAAAAAGGACAGACCGGATCTCAAAATTATCTTTTCCACGTCCACGGAAACCGGGCAGAGTATGGCCAGAAATCTGGTTTCCGGAGCGGATGCCTTTGTTTACTTCCCACTGGATGTTCCCTTTGCGGTCAATAAAATGCTTAAGCTTGTTCGTCCGGACGTTTTTGTCTTTGTCGAAACGGAACTCTGGCCGAACTTTCTAGCCGCTTGCCGGAAACGCAATATTAAAGTCGCCTTGGTGAACGGACGGATTTCCCTGCGCTCTTTTGTCAAATACCGCCGCACAAGTTTTTTCTGGCGGCCGGTTTTGCGGAATGTGGATGAAGCAGGGATGATCACCCATGTTGATGCTGGCAGGATCAGGCAGATCGGGATGATCGGTGCCAGAATCCATGCGCTGGGAAATGCCAAGTATGACGCTTTGGCGGCAAAGGTTTCTCCGGAATTGCAGGAAGACATCACCCGGCGTTTCAATGTGAAACCGGGCGAAAAATTTTTTGTCGCCGGCAGCACGCACCCGGGTGAAGAAGATATCGTCATTTCCGTTTATAAACATTTACTGTTAAGCGATCCGGACTTCAAATTAATTCTTGTGCCGCGTGACATCAAACGTACCGAAGAAATACTTGCTCTTCTTCGGCAAGCGGATTTTTATGATGCCATCACCGTTTCGCGGATGCAAAGCGGTCAGAAACGGCAGGGGGAAAAGGTAATTCTTGTTGATGTGATTGGTGAACTCTTTAAAGTCTATTCCCTCGCGACGATTGTCTATTGCGGCGGTTCGCTCGTGCCGAAAGGGGGACAGAATATTCTGGAAGCGGCAGCGTGGGGCAAAGTGATTTTTTATGGTCCCTCGATGGAGGATTTCCAACAGGAAGCCGAACTGCTGGAAAATGCAGGCGCCGGGATTCACGTTGCCAACGAGCAGGAATTGTTAAAAGGCATCTTGCAATTGCTTGCCGATCCTGAGGATTTGCGCGTCCGCGGCGAGCGCGGCCAATCAGTAGTTCGTGCGAACATGGGCGCGGCCCAACGGTATGCGGGGATGATTATCAGGTGTATGGACCAAAGACTGAAGGCTGACCCCCTTGCATAGGGCACGAGGTGAGGCTCGAAGTTGTCTTGACAGTCGGTAAAAAGGTGGTAAAAAAGACGCAGGCTGTCAAAAAAGCGGAGGTTTCGTTTATGCTGAAAAAATACGAGGCGGCAAGCGAGCAAGTCAATCTGACGCGAACTTTAATGGCGAGGTCGGTGATCAACAAATACCTCAACAGGACCAACCTGATCTGCTACTCGGAGCTTTCCCGCATGATCGGCTGCGAGGCCTTCGTCAAGCATGAAAACCACAATCCGACCGGGTCATTCAAAATCCGGGGCGCGCTGAATTTTTTCCACCACATGTCCAGGGAAGAACTGGAAACGGGCATTTTGGTGGCGACCCGTGGAAATCACGGTTTGGCCATGGCCTGGGCAGGACAGTGGTTTCATGTTCCCTGCACGGTTGTGGTTCCGGAAAACAACAATCCCGAAATTAACCGCATTATTGAAAGCTATGGAGCGGAACTGATTGTTCACGGAGAGGATTTCTATGATGCGCAATCTTACTGTGAAGAACTGGTGGACAGCGCGGGCTACTACTATGTCCAGCAGGGCAACGAGCCCGAAATATTAAACGGCTTGGCCACCATGGGTCTGGAGATTATGGAGGATCTGCCGGATGTGGACACCATTATTTGTCCTATCGGCGGTGGAGCGGGTTGCGCATCTATTTTGAAAACTGCACGCGCCATCAAGCCTTCAATCGAAATCATTGGCGTGGAGCCGCAAAACGCCCCCGCTTTCTATCATTCATGGAAAAAGAAAGAAATTGTGACGCTGGATGAGGCTCACACTCTCGCCGACGGACTTGCCGCGAGAAGCGTGTTTCATCTGCCGTATGTCATCCTCAAAGACACCATCAATGATGTTGTCTTGTTGACGGAAGCTGAAATACTGGAAGGAATAACCATGGCGCTGACTGCAACCCATAATCTGGCTGAATCCGCCGGAGCGGTTTCTCTTATGGCTGCCTACAAAATTCGCGACAGACTGGCCGGCAAGAAAGTGGTCATGATCATGTCTGGCGGCAATTTGAATATGGACCACTTAAGAAAAGCTATCGGATGCTGAGAGGCCTCCAAGAAATGGAATAAGAAGCAAAAGGAGTTTTTTAAAAGTTATGACTGAACCTGCAATACCCGCTCCGACAGATTTCATCCGGGACATTATCGACGAAGACTTGAAGATGAACAAAAACGAGGGCCGCGTGGCCACACGCTTTCCACCCGAACCCAACGGCTATATCCATATCGGGCATGCCAAATCGGTGTGCCTCAACTTCGGTTTGGCAAAGCAGTATCGGGGCACCTGCAATCTCAGGCTCGATGATACGGACCCGGCGGGCGAGTCCATGGAATATGTCGAATCCATTATCCGGGATGTGCACTGGCTGGGATTTGACTGGGGAGAGGGGCGACTGTTTTACGCCTCAGATTATTTTGAAAGACTTTACGCGTTTGCCATTGAATTGATTAAAAAAGGCGACGCTTACGTTTGCAGCCTGAGCCCTGATGAAATCCGCGAGTATCGAGGATCCTTCACGGAGCCGGGCAAGGAAAGTCCCTACCGCGGCCGTTCGGTGGAAGAGAACCTGACTCTGTTTGAGCGGATGCGGGCCGGAGAGTTTGCAGACGGAGCTCATGTGCTGCGTGCCAAAATCGATATGGCCGCCCCCAATATTGTCATGCGTGACCCCATAATCTACCGCATCAAGCGGGAACCACACTACCGAACGGGAGATCAATGGATTATCTATCCGATGTACGATTTTGCACACTGCCTTTCCGACGCGCTGGAAGGAATCACCCACTCCATCTGTACGCTGGAATTTGAAAATAACCGCCCTCTTTACGACTGGATTGTAGAGCGGTTGATTCCGGTTAATCGCCCCAGGCAAATTGAATTTGCCCGTCTGAGTGTGAGCTACACAGTGCTCAGCAAGCGCAGGCTGATTGAACTGGTGCAGAAAAACTATGTTAAAGGCTGGGATGATCCGCGCATGCCCACCGTAACGGGAATGCGGCGCCGGGGCTATACCCCCGAGGCCATCCGGAATTTCTGCGCGGAAATCGGTGTGGCTAAAAACGACAACCTGATTGATGTTGTGCTTCTGGAGCATTGTGTTCGCGACGATCTCAATGAACGCGCGCCCCGGGCGATGGCTGTCCTGCGGCCACTCAAGGTTGTGATAGATAATTACCCGGAAAACCAGACGGAGGATTTCAACTGCGCCAATCATCCGCAGAAACCTGAAATGGGCACCAGGAAAGTTCCTTTTTCCAGAGTTTTGTATATCGAGCGCGACGACTTTATGGAAGATCCGCCTAAAAAGTACAATCGCCTCGGCCCGGGACGGGAAGTCCGTCTGCGTAATGCTTACATTATCAAGTATGAAAGTATGGTCAAGAATGCAGAAACCGGTGAAGTCACGGAGATTCACTGCACATACGATCCGGCAACTAAAAACGCGCCGCCCGCGGACGGCCGCAAGGTGCAGGGGGTTATCCACTGGGTTTCGGCAGCCCATGCCGTGCCTGCCGAAGTGCGCCTTTATGACCGTCTGTTTACTATTGAAGACCCGGGAAGCGTGGAAGACTGTCTCCAGTATCTGAACCCGAATTCTCTCGAAACCCTGACGACCTGCTTTACGGAGCAAAGCCTGAAGAATCCGGCACCCGGCAGCCAGTACCAGTTTGAACGCCTGGGTTATTTCTGCGCGGATGAAAAAGATACAAAGGATGGAAGACCGGTTTTCAATCGAGTTGTTGCATTACGGGATAGCTGGACAAAGATTGCTGGCAAAGGGTGAGAAATCTTAGGGAAAATAACCGGCGGTATATTCGTGCAGGCTGACGGCGCAAAGATCTTTGGTCATTTTGAAAGGGAACAAAGGATTTTAATCCCTTTGCTGTGAGGCGGTTGATTCGCTGGACGCAGTTTCCGTACCGACAGCTGTATCTATTCCGTTTCTGTATTCAACAATAAGAACTTCCCTGGAGTCATCTTCCTGGTTTTTAAAAGAATATTGCAGCGTAAAAACGTCGTCCGGGTACCGTTTGCTGATCGCCTTAATCTTATTATGAAATCTCCTGTATGTGCCCGGCGTATTTCCTTTTCTGGGGCTCAGCCTGAAATATTCGTAATCAGCGATTCCGGTAAAGGAGAAATAAATTTGCCGGCAATAATCCCTTGCTTCCAGGGTTGAACCACTGATTCTCTCTAATTTCCACGATTTCATCTTATCAGGCCGTGTAAACGGCTGTCATTGAGAAAAAAAAAGAAACCCCTCGTGAAACAACTTTTCTCGCGAGGGGTAAAATGAGAACCGCTTGTGCCGCACGGTCTTTTGCTGGAGTCTTTCATTGAACAGTCGGTCTTTTGAAGGGTGATAATCACCACGAAGACCCTACGTTTTTTTTGTGTTTACTTCCAGTCGAATAGACTCACCGCGTACACAGCAGTTTCTCAATTGCTCTATTCTTTGGGAGAGAGCTGCAATGCATTTTTCTTTAACGCGCGAGCTTATGTGAGCCCGCTGAATAACTGCCTCATGGCAGTTTAGCATTGTCATTTTACTACCAACACCCAAAGATGTTTGTTTATTACCTCCATTGAAACTGTGTAACTTACATCTACATCATACGGGCATTGCAGCATCTCTTCGGCACTAATTTACAACTGCCAATTGCGGATGTCAAGGAGCGCGCTAAAGAAAAATAAACCGGATTTCCCCGGAAATTGTCTATCGCTATGGAATTCTGATGGTTATTGGTATTTGTAATAAAATGGCTGGGAAACGTGGATTCGAACCACGATTAACGGAGTCAGAGTCCGTCGTCCTACCATTGAACGATTTCCCAGCAGGATTATCTTGAAAAGCCTTGCCCGTATGGTTTACACTGTCTTCAGGCGGGGGTGACTATAATGCGGTTGATTTTATATGTCAACAAAATTTCTTTGCGGGTATGAGAAGGCGTCAAATGCCGACAATAACCTGACAATTAGAATAGTTACGGCAAATAAAACGCCGGGAGAATGTTCATGCGTGACGTTATCTTCGGAAAAACGGGATTAAAAGTCTCCGAGCTGGGTTTCGGAGGGATTCCCTTGATCCGTCTGGGCAGGGAAAAGGCCGTCGAAGTTCTGCTTCGGGCTTATGAAAGGGGCATTACCTTTTATGATACAGCCAATATGTATCTCGACAGCGAAGAAAAGATCGGTTCCGCTTTTCATGGTAAACGCGACAAAGTGGTCATTGCCTCCAAGTCATTGAAGCGTGATGCCGCCGGCATGACCGAGCATATCGATCTGAGCCTGAAGCGCCTGCAAACGGATTATATCGATCTTTATCAATTGCATCAGGTGGCCAAAGAAGCAGACTGGCAGGCTGTCGCGGGTCCGGGCGGCGCTATGGAAGCCCTGCAAAAGGCCCGTAAGCAAGGTAAGATCCGGCACATCGGTGTTTCGTCCCACAGCCTGGAAATGGCCATTAAATTGGTCAAAACGGATCTGTTCAGCTCCATTCAGTTTCCCTTTAATTTTATCGAGGTTGCGGCCAGAGACGAGCTTTTAAACGAGGCCAAAGCCGCGAATGTCGGCATTTTGGCCATGAAACCCTTTGCGGGCGGAATGATTGACAACGCCGCCATTGTCTTCAAATTCCTTCGCCAGTATCCCGATGTTTTGCCCATACCCGGTTTTGACTCCGTCGAAGCCGTTGATCAGGTTGCCTCTTTCTATGAAACGAAAAACCGGGTCACCCAAAACGATCTGGACTTGATGGAGCGTTACCGCAACGAGTTGGGCAAAGAATTTTGCCGCCGCTGCGAATACTGCCTGCCATGTCCCAACGGCGTGATGATCACGCCGGCCATGGGCTACCGGGTGATCGCCCGCCGGATGTCGCCTGCCGTAGCGGTGAAATTTAGTCGTATCCCCATGGAAAGTATTTTAAAATGCGACGACTGTGGAGCCTGCGTTGAAAAGTGCCCCTACGAATTGCCCATCCCCGACATACTGAAATCATACTATGATCTTTATGAAAAGGATCGTAAAGGAATGAACGCATGAAAACAATTCAGTCCGTATTAGTTTTTGCCTGGCTGGCTTTCTGGGCGGCCATAGCGACCATTATCCTGGGCATTCCCGTCATGGCTGCAGGACTGCTGAGCCGTACCGGCAATCTCGCGTTCTCCATTTCAAAACTCTGGGCCTACACCATGCTTGCTGTTTCATTTGTCTGCCCGGAAATAAAAAACAAGGATAAGATTAAGCCCGGAACATCGTATATCATTATTTCCAACCACCAATCCTTGTATGACATCATTGCGCTGGTGACCACGCTGGGCATTCAATACCGCTGGTTCATCAAAAAGGAAGTTCTCAAAGTTCCGATTTTCGGATACGCTTTATATGCTTCGCGGAACATCTTTATCGACCGCTCCCACAGGGATAAAGCCATCGAAAGTATTAACAAAGGGTTCGATCGGTTGCCGAAAGGCGTGAGCGTCATGGTTTTTGCCGAAGGAACCCGGTCTGCCGACGGACAAATCCACGAATTTAAGAAAGGCGGATTCATTCCGGCCGTCGAGCGCAAGATGCCCATTTTACCCGTGACGGTCAACGGCAGCCGCCGCGTCCTGCCCAAAGGCAGCCTGACCATGAGGCCTGGAAAGATTCAGGTTGTCATCGGCGATCCCATCGATGCCAGCGCCTATACCCATGGCAATGTCCAGGAACTGATCGATAAAACGCGTCAGGTCATCATAGCGAATTTCAATCCGGGTTATGAGGACTGATGATATTTTCAATCCAATTCCATTGACAAAAAAGTAAAACCAAGTAAAATCATCATCAGCAATTATTTTTTCATGTCTTTTTTAGTCTTGCAGGTTCCAGCGGCTCAGGGTGTTTAGATTCACAAACGAATTTCACAACTCTTATAAGCGAAATAGTATGGGATACTGCGCTTCAGATGCGGCAAATCAGAAGAAACGTAATCTGAACAAATTATGATGGATGCGAAAGGAAGGGTAAAGAATATGGCGATCTTTGAGTATGGCGAATACAGCAATGTGTATGAACCGCCGGATAACCTGGTTGATTTTTTCGAGCAGAGCGCGGCCCGGTTCGCGAATAATGTCTTTATCGGAGAAAAAGACGGCGCGGGCGTTTATCAATGGGTAACGTACCGGCAGATTGCCGAGCGCGTTGATCACCTGCGGGGCGGGCTTTCCGC